>QIAA01000257.1 GCA_003224905.1 Acidobacteriota bacterium | reverse complement strand
AAGGCGAGCCTCCGATCACTTTGAAGGCAGTCGCGGATCATCTGCATCTCTCCCCCGGAACAGTGTCCGCCGTGGTCAACGATTCGCCCGCTGCAAAGCACATCCCGCAACACACTAGAAACCGCATCTTGGCCGCGGTGCGAGAGCTGAATTATCAGCCCAACTTCTTCGCCCGTTCCCTGCGCAAAAAGCGAACCTACACCATCGGACTCATAGCCAATGAGATCGGCGATTCCTACGGTGGATCAGTAATCGCCGGCGTCGAAAGCTATTTGCGTCAAAAGAATTATTTCTTCCTCACCGGCATCCACCGCCATGATTCCAGGTTGCTGGAAACCTACTCGAAGCTGCTGTTGCAGCGCGGCGTGGAAGGCTTTATCACGGTCGACCTGAACCTCCCACATTCGTTGCCACTGCCTACGGTTGCTGTCGCCGGGCACCGGCATCTCAAGGGAGTTACCAACATAATTCTCGATCATGATCGCGCTGCCCGGATTGCGCTCACTCATTTGCTCGAGTTAGGCCATCGCCGCATCGCCTTTATGAAAGGGCTACCCGCCAGCGCAGACTCCGCTGATCGTTGGAAGGGAATCTGCGCGGTGGCCGCAGAACTCGGTCTGGAAATCGATCCGGAGCTGGTTGTACAGATTGAGTCGGACGTGTCATCACCCGAGCTTGGGTATCCTTATGCGAAGACTCTGCTGGCCCGAAACAAGCCCTTCACCGCGCTGTTCGCCTACAACGACCTTTCCGCCATCGGTGCGATTCGAGCGCTGAACGAAGCGGGTTTGAAAGTGCCCGATGATGTCTCGGTCGTTGGTTTCGATGACATTGAAAGCGCAGCTTTCAATAACCCCGCTCTCACTACGGTTCGTCAGCCGTTGCGCCAAATGGGCGAAGTCGCCGCACGAGCTCTGCTGGAAAAGATTGAAGGAAATCGCGATGGGCTCGAAGAGATTCCCATCCAGCCGGAGTTGGTGGTTCGTAAATCGACAGCCAAAGCTCCCGTCGAGCTTATCTCTACCCCGAGCATGCAGTTACGGGATCTGGCATGAATGCCGGAGTCCCCAGGATTTCCCCATTTTTCCTTGCCAGAACAACAACATTTGCGTAATGTAGAGAGGTTCCGGACCAATTCATGGACTACTCACTCACTGCGCCCCGAATTATTGTTACTGTACGAGTATCGGTATCCGTCCCGGAGCGGAGGGCGAGAGCGAATTAGCAATCAGCAATTTTAAAGCTCACACCCACCGCCAGGAACACTGGTTGGTGGGTTTGGTTTTTATGGTTTAAGGAAGGTTGCGATGGAGAACTATAAACCGACATTAAGCGGCGCAAGGATTTTGTGGGAGTGCCTGGAGCGCGAAGGCGTCACCCACGTATTCGGCTATCCTGGCGGCGCGATCCTGCCTGCCTACGATGCTCTCAAACACAGTTCGATTCATCACATCCTGGTTCGCCATGAACAAGGCGCGACTCACATGGCCGACGGCTACGCCCGGGCCACCGGAGGAGTAGGAGTTGCCATCGCTACTTCTGGGCCTGGCGCCACCAATATGGTCACGGGTATTGCTACGGCGATGCTGGATTCCTCTCCCATCGTGTGCATTACCGGCCAGGTTGGTAGCAAGCTGCTGGGTTCGGATGCATTCCAGGAAACCGATATCACCGGTGTCACGCTTCCAATTACGAAGCACAACTATCTGGTGACTCATCCTGGCGAAGTCGCTCCCGCCGTGCGGGAAGCCTTTTACGTGGCGCGCTCAGGGCGCCCCGGGCCGGTTTTGATTGACATTACCAAGGATGCCCAGCAGAGTACCTGCGAGTTCGATTGGGAAGCTGCCGCTCCTAGAATGCGCGGCTATCGCCCTGACCTCTCACCAGCTCCGGAAGAATATGAGCGCGCTCTCGAACTGATTCATAGTGCTAAACAGCCGGTGATTCTCGCCGGACACGGAATTTTCGTCTCCGGTGCTCTCGCCGAGGTTCAGGCGTTCGCTGAAAAAACGTCAATTCCTGTTGCCCTGACTTTACTAGGACTCGGAGCTCTTCCAGCCTCGCACTTCCTGAACATGGGCATGATGGGAATGCATGGCGAGGCATGGGTCAACAACGCTATCCAGGATGCCGACCTGCTGCTCGCGTTCGGAATGCGTTTTGATGATCGAGTTACCGGCAGTCTCAAGACCTACGCAACCAAGGCAAAGAAGATTCATGTCGATATCGACCCCGCCGAGATAAATAAGAACGTCAAAGTGGACGTTCCCCTGATGGGTGACCTGCGCAAGATTCTGCAGGTGCTGCTTCCCCGTATTGAGCCAACCGACCGCCGCGAGTGGCTCGATCATCTACGACAACTAAAGGGAGACACGGCCGTACGTGATATTCAGAATCTTCCCGATAACGGTCATCTCTACGCGGCGCACGTTGTCAACGATCTCTGGCACGAAACCCATGATCGCGAAACAGTCATCGTCACCGACGTAGGCCAGCATCAGATGTGGGAAGCGCAGTACTACAAGCACGAGCACCCACGCTCTCTGATCACGTCGGGCGGACTCGGCACAATGGGATTCGCCCTCCCTGCCGGTATCGGAGCCAAAGTCGCTCGCCCCAAAGCCAATGTGTGGGTCGTAGTCGGGGATGGCGGATTTCAAATGACCATGTCTGAACTTGCG
>QIAA01000159.1 GCA_003224905.1 Acidobacteriota bacterium | reverse complement strand
GTTAAACGAAAGGTGTGCGTATGAATCGGGCCAGCATCGTGATTGTGCTAGTCATGCTGATTGTGCTGGCCGGCACCCTGGCAGGTGCGTTTCTGACTCGCGGGGTGATGGCAGATCTCCCGTTTTTGCAGGCCAGGAAGGGGAACTGGACGGGAGCCTACGTACCGTCGGGAGTTGTGGATCAACGGCCCTGGCAGACAGCGGCAACTCTCGCGGCGTTGGCACAATCGACGGAGGAGAAGGAACTCGCCCGGGAGGCCGAGCGGCTTGCGGATCACGAAGTCGACCAGGCGTTCTCGCAGTCACTGAGGCAGGCAAGCCTTGAAAAACCAAATCTAAGTGGTCAAGCATTGGCATTGCAGCAAAGGGTCACCGAGCTTCAGGAGACCATCAAGAACGACCAGGCTCGGATCGCATCACTCAGTGCAGGCACGGGCAGGAGACCAGCGGGTGCAGTTTCCAATGGCAGCGATTTGGAGATTGTGAAGGCGCAACTTGGCCTCGACCAAAACGAGCTGACCGATTCGATCGAAGACCTCGCCCGCGAAAGCGGAGCTCAGCTTGTTAAGCTCCAGCAGGAACTAGCGGCACGCCAAGCCGCTATGAAGCAATACAGGGATAGTGCCTCAAAGGACGGCGGGCAAACTGCCGTCGCCTCAGCCGAACAGTACAAGACGTTCGCACAGCAGCTATCTACGTGGCGATCCCTCCGCAACCGGAGACAACTGATTGCGCAGGCAGAGCAGTTGGCCAGGGCTGACGTGGCCGCGCTGACTGGTGATCAGGCAAGGCTGAAGACAGAAGCCGCCGGCCCTGGCGATAAGGCCGTTGGAGAGTCAAGTTCCGAACGAATCGACCGGCTGCGACAGCTAAGTGCTCAGCAAAACATCCAGAGCATCCTCAACGATCGTGTGGGAGCGCAACGGCAGCTGATGGCGCTCTACGGGAGATGGGGAGAGCAAGTCGAGATACAGCGAAAAATCGTGCTTCACCTGATATTGCGGTCTCTGGCTTTGATTGCGGCGATCTGCGTGTTGGTGATCCTGGCGGGCTGGGCTCTCCAACTGGCATTGGAGAAGATGGTTCGCGATCCTCGCCAAAAGCAGACATTGAAAACAGTTCTAAATCTGGGAACGCAACTGGTCGGCCTCTTACTCATCCTGCTGACCATTTTCGGTGTCCCACAGCAGATGCCAACGATCCTGGGTCTGGCGACCGCAGGACTGACCGTAGTCTTTCAGGATTTCATCCTGGCTTTCTGCGGTTGGTTTGTTCTGATGGGACCAAACGGAGTTAGGGTTAGGGACTGGGTAGAGATTGATGGTGTCGGCGGCGAGGTGGTAAAGCTCGGTCTGTTCCGCACCTGGTTACTGGAGACGGGAAACTGGACTGCCCATGGGCATCCTACAGGAAGAAGAGTTTCGTTTTTGAATGGCTATGCGATACGTGGCAAGTATTTCAACTTCTCCACCGTAGGACAGTGGATGTGGGATGAGATTAAGGTAACTGTTCCTCCCGGCACGGATATTCATGTTCTTATCAAGGGAATCTACGAAGCGACGGTGAAGATAACCGAAGCGGATGCGAAAATGGCGGAAGCGGAATGGAAGAGGGTGACGCACGAAGAAGGGTCGCCACAGTTTAGCGCTATGCCGTCGGTCAATCTCAGGCCGGCAGGAGCCGGTGTCGACATCGTGATTCGCTATATCACTCGCGCCGGAGTGAGAGTTGAGACCCGGAATCATCTGTTTGCGATGATCGTTGAGCTGATGCAGGGTGGGTCGAAAGAGGATAGGAATCTTGCCCCACTTACGCCGCATGGGAGACTGAAAGGCTGACAACCAGCGTTCGACGACCCAAAATTAGCCGATGTTTAAAGACCAACAGTGTATCCGAAGTCCCGATAACTGACGAAATAACGCCATTACACCAACTACTGCCGTTCGGGTGTTTACGTCAATGATCCCGTTTCAGTTTTCTTTGCGCGTTTCGCACGGTAAATGCTCCAGCTAAACAACCCTATGAAGCACAGCAGAAACGCGCCTGCAGGGATTGCGCGTTCAATTGGTATCTTTCCTCGTAAAGTCTGCACCACTCCGTAGAGAAACAATACACTCCAGAGAATCACAAGTCGGGTGCTCCTGCGAAGAGCTTTATCAGCGAAAACCTGCGCCTTTTCAATATCAACAATGCCAGGTTTGAACAACCTTCTTGTCAGCCGCATCAGCAGCATCAGCACCAAAAAGTTTGCGGTGAACCAAACTAACATGGTGTTGGTAAACCACGATGGCACCTGATTTGGGCGAAACTGTTGCGAGTAGTAGATAGCAAACCCCAGGTATGGCGCCATCAAGGCAAAGACTATGATCAAGATGAATGCAGGCCTGTATCTTGGATTCATCGGTCGTCAGTATAACGGCCCAAAGCTCAATTAAATGCGAACGCTGTTGTGCCATCGCCATTACACCAAGAATCGGGTTGTTGGTGAAATCGCCTGGTTTCGACAGCTACCTTTAGGACACGTTTGAGATGTATGCTTCATTGGCAGAAAAGTGCTGCTCGGGGTGAATGCCAGAGAGAACGCCCGGAGATCGGCGTAAACGGCGGCTGTCATTGTACGGGGTCCTAGCGGCATTCATCGTCATTTCAGCGGCCTCAATCCCTGTCGCGAGGGTGATGTCCAACAACAGGAGGGACGAATGAAAATGAAGAAGATGTGTCAGGTTCTGTGCCTTGTGTGTCTGATGTCGAGTGTCGCGCTGGCACAGGGGAAAACAAACGTTCAGTGGAAGTGCGACAAACCTTCAGTTCAGCACAGCATTCCCGTCGGCGACAAGCCGGGGGACGCCTATGCGATCGAACAGATCAACTGTACGGCTACTAAAGGCGACATCGCCGGAAACAAGATGAAATCCGGCATCGGCACCGAGTTTCTCTACGTCAAGGGCGATGACGTAACCGGCCACGGTGAATTCGTCGAAAGCATGGAGAACGGCGACAAGAACGTCTACAAATACGAATTCTCCGGCACCGCGAAGAACGGAGCATTCGAGTCCGGGACCAACAAATGGTCTCTCATCGAAGGTGGCGGAAAGATGAAGGGCGGTAAAGCGAACGGCACCTGTAAAGCGAAGGCCAATCCCGACCAGTCCACCTCCTTCGACTGCATGGGAACATACACCCCTGCCACGACCTAGAGTGGCGGCACCCTTGCGCCACCGAGCGCAGGGGTGCGCTGTCTTGCCCACGTCCGGGCGTCAAACGAAAGTTCCCACAGACTGCCAAAACCGGGCAGATACGGGCAATAGCAAAACCTGTTCAAGAGGCGTGGGTCTGAATTGAGGGTTTCCGCATGGTAATGATACCGTTTGAAACCTGTCAGATTCATCGGCGCAGAAAGGACGGTAAAGGGAATGCTGCGAAGCAATTTGCTATTGACATCACTGATATTACTTTCGGTGCGAGGGATAGCCCAGGAAAAGGCCAGCGAGGAGCTACTGTGGCACGCCGATAGGCCATCGCCAGTAGCGATTTACCGCGACCTGGATTGCAACCCGACAAAACCAGGGTGCTTTCACTACTACTTCCAGGCCCCAGCGGGCGCGAGTCTCGCCCCTCATCGTCACTCGGTTGCAATGAAGATCACTGTCCGTTTCGGTCGCAAATTTATTTTGATGGGTGATCTCGACAACGCGCGCGTACAGCGATTCGATGCAGGCAGCACCTTCACTATTCCAGCGAACACATGGCACGTGGAGTGGTGGGAAACTGAGACCCTTGAAGACGTAGAAGGAATTGGGCCGATGCGGACAGAGCACGCATCTACCGAAACCCCTCGCCAAGACGCCGCCGGCAATCGTCGATAAATCGCCGATTTGGATTACTGCCGATTCTAGCGGTTCACGTCCAATTGTCGATAAATCGCCGACATTGTTATGGAATCATTACACCAACTACGCCCAAACTGGTGTACTCGCCTGTTAGGCTATCTTTGCGGTTGCTGCTTGGAGTCGTCTTTTTCGTCGGGATGCTTCGGGACTTCCTTGCCTTCGTAAGTGATCTTTACGTTGGAGCCGAAGCGCTTGTAGTCGGTGTACTTGACGATCTCGCGGATGTGGACGTCCTGAAGCGAAGTGCGAAAGTGCAGTGTGTCATCGGCTTTGGTGTAAGTGGGAAACCAGTACTTGCCATCGACCTGCTCGCGCCAAGTAGTGAACTTGGGGAAAAGGTTTTCGTTATTCTTTTTACGGATGTCGGGAACGGTCTTGCCGAACGTCTTTACGATCTGGAAATCGTGGTCGTCTACCCAAATGCGACCCTGAAAGTAGCGCTTCTTGCCTTCGATTTGCTTGGGAGCAATGTCGAACACGTAGCAGTGCAGTTCGTCTTCCTGCTGCTGGCCGGCGTAGAGAATGCTGTACTCGGGAATTTCGTCGGATGTGAGAACAAAGGGCAGGCGGTGGCGGATATCGTCGACATCTTCCGGACTCATGGAGATCCCGCCGTTCTCGAGTGTGGATTGAGGAGCATAAACCACGTTTTCCAGACGTTTAGCCTTGTCGTCGAATAGGACGTCGAAGGTTTCCTGATATTCGCCGGTGACGGTGTTGCCGTCCACGGTTTGCACTTTGACGGTTTGACGGAACGTGTACTGGTCGCGGGCTTCTTTGAATTCTTTTTCTTTATCGGCGAAGCGGCGGATGATCTCCTCGACCGTGGCGCCTTTCGGCCGAGCGGGATCTAATGAGCCCTCATCAGCAGCGGCGGGCAGGGAAGTTAAACCTGAGAAGATGATGACTGTGCACAAGGCTAGCGCGAAACGGATAGCGACTTTCATTATGTGTCAGTTTCTTAGAGAAGGAACTATAACGGATACCGCTAACTCCCCTGCGCCCATGCCCTCTCCGCTCAGGGGGCCGGACACAGGAGAGCTGCAGTTCTGCCTATTTGGTTAGATGCAATCGAAACTTTGAAGTTGCCGAGAAACGCTTATCGGAATGCGCGTTTGGAGGCCCTAGAGAGCAATACAGAACGTGACTGTTTCTTTACAAGATCTGACAAATTGAGCAGCCTCGACCTGGAGGGGTTTGTCGCAGCTCCGAATGAACGTAATTCGAACGAGAGTGCCTCAGCGCCTGTGGAGGCTGTGCCCTGGATCGTCAATGGCGCTGAGAAGCCGCCAGTCGAGGCTTGAAGTGTTGCAAGACCATCCACACTGGAGAGTGCCGAGGATTTCGAGGAGGAAAGGATTACTGGTGGTGGCTTTCTATTGATGATGATTCCTCCGACGGAGACTGGTGGCGGATCCGGAACAGAGCGGATAACAACCGTTTGGAAAATTACATTGGCAGCAATTACTGGATTGGCAGGATTAGATGAATCGGTTACTCGGACCACGACGGGACGGAAACTCTGGCGGGCGGCGATGGCCTGATCAGTTCCGAAAACTGGGCTGAGCTGGAAAACGGAAGCAGGTACAGGGAAGACGGAGAAGAGCTGACAGGGCCTGTTGGCGGGTTGGGCGCAGACGCTTACCTGAATGTTGCTGCCCAGTAATGTAAGGTGCAGGATGCTGGCGCCGAATCCGTCATTGTCAGTTACTACCGTGGTGGCACTCAGTGACCCGGTGCCTTTGACGATGTTGTAGGCGATAGTGCTTGCGACAAGCGGTTTTCCATTGGACAAGAGGCGTGACTTGATCGGCAAATCTGTGCTGGCACCTTGCGCGACCCAGACTGAGGGGGAGAGTACTGAAATATCCAGAGCTGAGGAGGTGGCGAGTAACGGAGTCTGGACCGATTTTGGATTGGCGTAGGATGCTGGCGCCAAGACAGCACTGATGGTAGCGGCTCCAGAGGTCAACGGAGTCACGCGCGTGGAGACCTGGCCGGTCTCGTCGCTCAGAACAGTGCAACTTGTGGCGCCTGCGCAGGCGGAGAAGTTCACTGGCGGAGATGCGGTAAGAAAAACGCTGGCTCCGTTGACAGGGGTGGCGGCGTCTGCGAGGACTTGCACCCGGATCGGATTGGGGGCTTCGCCTCCAATGGGGGTTGCCGGATTGGATCCGCTGAGCAGTTTGATTGCGTCGGATGGGCCCGCGCCGACGGTGAGGACGTCCGACATTGAAGATGAGCCGCCGGTGGCCGGGTCGCTGATGGTGATATTTTGCAGACCATCGGCGATCGGTGGTGCAGTGGCAATCAGTTCCCTGGCTGATGCAGATAAGACTGACGCACTTGTGGCACCGATATTCGCCGCGGTGTTTGGACGGAAGCCTATGCCTTGAATGTCCAAAGGAGTTCCGCCTCCTGCGCTCGCGCGAGAGGGCGTGATGGTGTCTGCGTAAAAGACGCGCGCGTGGTACTGGTAATCAGGGCGGCCGTCGCCTCGGTAATCGAAGATGCCGAGGCGAAAGTTGGTTGTGGCGTGGAAGGTCGCGTCGAGGCGCGTAACACCCAATTTTGCGCTGTTGAATGCCGACGGAGTGTTTGCCGGGGCCGGGAAAGTTCCGGGATCATCCAGGGACCACATTCCGATTACCGGCTGTGCTTTACTCGTCGACGGAGTGGAAGATTCGTCTAAGGCAGTTACTTCGACGGACAGCGTGCGGTCTGCCCGGCCGGAGAACCAGAAGTAATCGGCGTCACCATAGCCAGCCAGCGAGCCGGTCCAGTCGCCTGACGTAGGCAGGGCGGCGGGCGCGGCATAGGAGGTGGGCGCGAACCAATCCCTGGTTTGAAGTACGCTGCCTTGCATCAGGATGTCCTGTTGGAGATCGGCGCCTTTCGAGACGGTGACGACGATGGGCTGCAATGCGCCGGAGGGTTTTACCTGCGAAGGAGCATAGGGGCCTACTGTCTGAGACCAAAGCGGGTCCAGGGGTTCGACGGAGAGTTCGTATTGTGCGCTGGTTGCGCCGTTTGGAATCTCCAAGCCGGCGAGATCGAAAAAACCTTCAACCGAGGGATCGTCAGCGCCGAACTGCGTGAAGTGAATACCCGCGGGATCATTGAATCCTGTAGCGGGGTTTCCTGCGTTGCCGGAGAAGAGAAAACCAGAGATGGACGAGGCGACGTAGGTGGGTGATGGCAGGCCGGTGGTTGGGTCGATCCAACGCGCGACGACGTTCACTCCCTGCATCGGCTGTGCAGGCTGGGCATTTGCGTCGACGAAGAAGACGCTGCCGTGAACGCGGGCAGTGTTGTCGGCGAGCGGAAGCTTGGCGGGGAAATTTTGCTGATTAGCTGCTGTGACCGGATAAAGCCGCGAGAGGGCCGCGCGGTCATCCATTTTGGGCTGATCGGGGTTGGGGTAGCAGAGGCTGATTGGCACGCAGTTAGGAGTGTCGACTGAATGCATGAGCGCCAAGCCGCGTAGTCCGCCGATGTGGGCGCGGGATGACGCGTGAATACGTTTGGATTGGTCTGCGATGCATCCAGACCGAGAACGCGTCCGAGCACACGCACGAGACGATATTTGAGATCCGGAAGTTGGGTGGGAGTCTGAGCGCAGTTTCCGTTCAGGACGACGAAGGCATGAAGAAGATGGGCGTCGGTGCTGAAGTTGTCGATACCGCCGAAGACGGCATTGTTGAAACATGCATTCGGATCTCCCGCCCCCTGGCCGAGGAGGGCATTTGTCACCGCACCATCAGCGTCGTAGACGATCGCCACGGGAAAACTGATTGCGCTGGGGAGAATATCGGTGGGGGATGTGATACCAGTCGCGGTGACGGTCACATTCGCGGCGCTGACGTCTTCCGCAAGTTGACCGGCACGAGTAGCTGACAGAGCTACGGTTGCAATCGACATCCAACGCGTGAAGGCATCGGCGACGAAGGCATCTGCGGCGGGACCAGGAAGGATCGAGCTAAGGTCTCCCTGATCGGTGTAGTAGGTGACGTTTCCGGCTGCCCACGTGAGAGGTGTGCCTTTCACGCTGGAATCGAAATAGGTCGATCCGGCCACGTAGCGCGGTCCACCAGCACGTGCGGCTGGTACCAGCATAATCAGCAGCAGTGATGGCAGGAATGCCTGGTGCCACTTGAAGGCGCACGTCATACCTATTCCTGAGCCGCTCGCCGGAGCGCCTCAAGAAATGCCGCACGCGGAATGCGATTGCGTTTGCCAGCGGAGTTTCGTGACTCGTCGCGCCGAATCAGCGCCTGGTTATGGTTGAGGAGAATTTCGCCGCGAGCGTTAAGCTCCAATTGGCCGGAGTTGCCTGTTACGAGGCTCGTGAGCCCCAATTTGCTGGGGGGATAGAGGAACAGCAAGACTCGTTCGCCGCGACGGTATTGTTGCGACGAATTCCATGATCCGGCCCATTCACGAATGGTGAGGGTTTGTCCCTGCTGGACGCCGCGGATTGCCTCGTCGATATGAAAGACGACGCGAACGATGGGCATCTCGTTTGGGAGCGGGGGAACGTGTTCGACTGCAAGGACTGTGCCGGCGAAGATGTAGCCTGAGCGTTGGATCAAAGGACGGAAGCTGGATGGAAGCTGAACGGTCTCTTGAGGGCCTGATACGGCGACTGCACGCACCGGCAACCAGCAGACGACGGCGAGGAGAGCAATTGGAATTCTGAAACGAATAAACATCACGCCTCAGCACATGCGGAGGCCAGACGATTACGACGAGGGGAACAGATCTGATACTAGAGGGGAAGTGCTCGCGGGAATGTGTCGATTGTCACATCCCGATGTGATCGATGAACAATCCTAAAGAACGCATCGCTACGCTCAGCGTAAGGATGACAAATTCGAAGACTGTGAGCTACTTACTCGATGCTGGCCTGGACTACGTGCACGATATTATTTCGCACGGCGTACAGAACGAGATCGCTGACTGAGTGCAGTTGCAGTTTGCGCATGATGTTCGAGCGATGAGTTTCGGCGGTCTTCACACTCAGTCCCAGGGCCACCGCGACTTCTTTTGTGCTTTTGCCTTCGGCCAGCAGTTGTACGATTTCGCGCTCGCGAGGGGTCAGGCGGTTGCGGCCAACAGTGATCGGAGCGGAGGGCGTACCGCCCTTCAAGTAGCCCTCAAGCACCATGGCGGCTACCTTGGAAGTGAAGTAGGTCTTATCACGCCGCAAAGCCTCGACGGCTGCGACAAGGTCGCGGGCGGCATCGGATTTGAGCAAGAAGCCGCGGGCCCCGGCGTTCAGGACCTCCCGAACGACCTGATCTGAGTCGTGTAAGGTCAGGATCAACACCCTCGCCTGAGGGTTGCCCTTAAGGATCTGACGGGTGGCTTCGAGCCCGTTCAGGCTCGGCATGCCGATGTCGAGAATGACGACGTCCGGCTTCAGTTCCTGCACTTTTTCCACGGCCTCGCGGCCATCGGCGGCCTCGCCGCAGACCTCCCAATCAGGCTGCGCCTGCAGGAGCGCACACAAACCTTTGCGTACTACTTCGTGATCGTCGGCTATGAAGATTCTGAACGTTGCCATGGGCCACCTCCCAGGAGCTTCCGTCTCGGTACAGCAAGCCAGTCTACCCGGGCCCTTTTAGCCTCGGTAATACACAGGGGACAGAATTACCAACGTGCACACACCCTGCACCGGGGCTGCCAAACTAAAAACCCTTAAATCCAACATATTTCAAAGCGGACACATCCGTAGATTGTAATTCTTACTGCCAAATTCTGCAGAGTATTCTATGGCACGAGGGAGGGTTTGGCACGCAAACATTAAGCATCTTCTTTGTTGGATGCGCTGTCGAGCAGGGACGAAACAACTCTTTTTCACAATTAACTTTTCCGCCGTGAGCGCAACACCATGAAGATGAGTACAGACTAACCTTAGCTGTCGAATATCAATTAACAGCTATTGGTTTGGTGCATTTCCGCTTCGGACAGAGTGACATCCGTCAACTTCGAAATTTCCTCCGTCTCCCGGCTCAAGGGAACCACCTTCAGGCCTTTTAGAGGCTCGAGGACTAAAGTCAGGGTATCGGCGCAACGGCCGCACAGCCAAAAATGAGATGTATGACGTTCAGGCTTTTCGTCGAATGGGGAGATCGTGTCGTCGCTCGCCGCTACTGAAATGGAGACGACTTCAAACTGGAAAAGCTTACCTTCAGAAAATGAGTGCAGAGGAACATAACAGTTGGGATTTATGCAGTGTGCAAGCATGGGGCCTCGATCTTCTTTTACGATTGCGTGGCAAACACTAAGAGCGTTCGACAGCAATGCAGGCCGACGTTATCTGCTCGCGGGGGGCAAGCCAATACAGTTTGTTCTGTATTTTGGTTATCCAGATGACGCTATTGCGATAGGCCTCCTCAATGGCCTGGAATGGCTTGGGTTCTGCACAGATCAAGGGCAAACACGGGACAATCACATTCATCTGAGGAGTCACCGTTCAGCCTAAGGATGCATTCGATGGCGATTCGAATTTCCCGCCTTGAGCCGAAGAAAGCTAAACAGACGACCGCTGCGCCGCTAATCCCTTTGAATCCAACGCCCGAGAAGTTGCGCGCCGCGGCGAAAGGCTGCCAGGCTTGCGATCTGTGGAAAAGCGGGACGCAGACGGTTTTTGGTGAAGGCACAGCCGGTGCCAGGATGATGCTGGTTGGAGAGCAACCTGGCGATAGCGAAGATCGTGTCGGGCATCCGTTCGTGGGGCCGGCTGGGCGTCTGCTGGATGAAGCCCTTGCCGAGGCAGGCATTAAGCGAGACGAAGTGTATGTTACGAACGTAGTTAAGCACTTCAAGTGGGTTCCGGCTGAGCGGGGAAAAAGGCGTATCCATAAGAAGCCAAGCTATTCAGAAATAATGGCTTGCCGGCCCTGGCTGGATGCGGAAATTGAAGCGGTGAAACCTGAGGTTGTGGTGTGCCTTGGAGTGACGGCAGCACAGGCACTGCTAGGGAAAGAGTTTAGCGTTACCCGACAAAGGGGGGAGCTGGTGAAATCGAGTCTCGCGCCATTTGTAACAGCTACAGTTCACCCATCTTCCATATTGCGGGCCATCGATCAGGAGTCGCGGCATCAACAGAAACAGGCGTTTGTGGAGGATCTGAAAAAAATCGGGAGACTCTTGCGGAAGCTGCCCAGGGCGGCATAGGTGCTGCCCGGATGAGCAATTCGCTTTGTTGCAAAGACAAGGGATTTGGACTGCGGGATTGAATAAAGTGAGGCGGATGCCGTGGATTTTGAGTGCCATCGACATCCGCCTTCGGGTCACAAGGAGGATTCACCTTCTAAATACAAGCCGGTCTCGTCGGCGAAAATCCGGCGTGTGCTGTAAATGCCAAGGAACGTTCCTGTAGCAATGAGGGCCAGCTTAGACGTAGGTTCGCGTATCGTGGGCCTAGACAAATTCAAGCAACATCGCAGCAGTCGCGGATGCGCGCATCGAGTAAAAACGTGCACGCACTTGCGATGAGATGTGGGTTCGGCGCACAAGAAAAAACTTTGCAGCAACACAGCCGGGGGGTGTACACAGTACGCCTATCACTTACACAACTCTCCGCCGACGCGTTGGGGCGGGACGACGGTCTCTTGTGCAACTGAAAATGGCTTACACGGGAGGCCACTATGGTGCATCGGGGGCCCGTTCAATCGTCGTCTCTTCTTCGCTTTCCGGAATGGCAACCTGAGTACGAGGCTGTTCTGCAAGAAAGCGAAATCAGCAAGCTGTTCACCTGTGTAGAAGTTGCGCAAGCCGCAATTTCACACCCGGCTTGAGATCCTGCAGAGATCGTCAGACCATGGCGCCCAGCGAAGCGCCATTGCCGCTGCGCTCACGTCGCTGAAGGTGATCAAGCGCGACCAGCTTCATTTTGATGGCGGAATAGATGACACGACCTGAGTAATGGGCGGTTACGCCGTTTCCACGGTTTCGCTACCCGTGCTTGCGGCGCTTGCCGAGACGCCAAAAACCGGTGTCTGCCTTCTCGACCGAAGAGAAAAGCTGGTCGGCGTCTGCCGACTGCGGTGGCTTCGCACCTGGCTCTGCCTGCAGCTCCGTTTCTGGTGCGGAGTGCGCCTCAGATCCGACTGCGTGCGCCTGAGTTCCCTTGTGCGCTTCAGATCCGGGCCCGTTCTCGTCGAGAAGCGAAGCCACCATCCGCAACGAATCCACTTCTTTCTTCAATCGCTCCAGGTCGGTTTCCTTCTCAATCAGAATCTCGCGAACGTCTTTCATTGGTATCTCTGGCATATTGGTATTCGGATCTGGGGGAGTTCTGAAAGCCTATCAGTCCGGCCTCTTTCGCTCAAGCCGCATCAACCTTTGCGACGGCGCAGTCCAAAACCGAAGAAGACAAACGCCGAATGGATTCAACAACTTAGCCCATCCGATGTTCCATCCAGTCCACTAAACCCTTATTTTTCCCCTTTCAACGGGTTCTAGCTGTTGTTTTGCCGGCGATTCCATAACATAAGGTCGACTGAATTCACCTTTTTCGGCAGACGCTAACCGGCGCTTCCAGGGAACCGTCGTCGGCCGTGAGTTACATGTCGTTGGCGTAGAGACTCACGTGTGCCGGCAACGGAGACGGTTTACAAAACGACCGACAACTAAAACTGACTCGAAAGCGAGACGACATGCACAAGCCTATTAAGTACGTGGAGAAAGCTGTGACGATTGGCGCCAAGGGTGCCTGGATTGTCTTTGACCGCTTAAACCGTATTAGGCCAAATGCGTCGCCGACTCCAAAGTGGTCTGACAAGCCGCTGCTCAAGTCTTACGAAAAGAGTAAGCCGCCGCTCGGCTGGCCTCGCGCGACTGACTCGCTCTGTCCGAGGTGTGTTCCCGAGATTCGGAAGCGGATTCTCGATGGCGAACTGCCGCATGAAGTTCTACTCAACGAAAAAGTCGGCGAGATCAAAGCCACCATCATCGAGCGCGAAGGCAAGATCATGATGGTCAAGCAGTGCCCTAAACATGGCCTGTTTGAAGACGTAATGTCGGTTGACACCGAGTTCTCGCAGCACCTGGAAGAAGTTTTCCCTGGTCGGGACATCCGTGCTCACAACGACGAGAAGTTGCACAACCATGGGTCTTCGACGGTGAAGTATGGGCGTGGTTCGGTGCTGACTATCGACCTTACCAATCGCTGCAACATGATGTGCGATCCCTGTTTTATGGACGCTAACCAGGTGGGGTTCGTCCATGAGCTGACGTGGGAAGAAATCAAGCAGATGCTGGATAACGCCATCACCATCAAGCCCAGGCGGCAGATGAGCGTGCAGTTCTCCGGCGGTGAACCGACGTTATCGCCTTATTTCCTGGATGCGGTGCGTTATGCCCGGGAAGTTGGATATAACTCCGTCCAGGCCGCTACTAATGGAATTGAATTCGCCAAGAGCTTTGAGTTCGCACAACAGGCGGCAGATGCGGGATTGCGTTATGCCTACCTGCAATTTGACGGGATCGGCAATGCTGCCAATGCACATCGCAAAGTCGGCAATCTATTTGATGTAAAGCTTAAAGCTATAGACAACCTGCATCGTGCCGGCGTGGAGATCGTTCCGGTGGTCACAATCGTAAACGGCATCAATAACGAGCAGGTGGGACGGATCATCCAGTTCGCGCTCGATAATCCTAAGAAGATCGGCTTCCTGTCGTTCCAGCCGGTCAGTTTCACCGGCCGCGACGAAGCCATCACCGACGAGCGCCGAATTGCGCAGCGCTACACGCTTTCCCATCTGGCACACGACGTGAAGAATCAGACCGGTCTTGGTGAACCGAAACGCGACTGGTTCCCGATTTCCTTCATGTCGACTTTCAGCGACTGGGCTGACCTCATGCACGTGAACGACGCCAACAACAACTGGGGCCAGCTTTCCTGCGGTTGTCACCCGAATTGCGGCACGGGCATGGCCATAATGATCGATAAGGAAACGAAAGAAGCCGTGCCGGTCACAGCGTTTCTGCATGGGGATCAGCTGGCAAAGGACATCGCGAAGGTTAACGATGCCGCGCGCGGCAAGTTTCTAACCGGATTCGGAATGGCGCTGTGCCTGATGAAGAACTACGATCCTTTCCAGTCACCCACGCATTTCAAGCTGATGGATCTGCTGCAGAAATTCGACAAGAACTACAACGTGAGCGGGCGCAACTACGGCAAGGTCGGGCCGGATCGCACGATTGATGACGTGATCAAGCGGCGCAAGGACCGTTGGAACTTCCTGTTTATTGCCGGCATGTGGTTCCAGGATCTGTTCAATTACGATTTCCGGCGCACAGAGCAGTGCATTATTCCTTATGCCACGCAGGAAGGTGAAATTTCCTTCTGTGCCTACAACACCGGCGTGGGCTGGCGCAACATCATCGAGAAGATGCACATGACCGCCACGCTCACGAAATGGTACGACGAGCACGGGCGGCATGAAATCTTCGCCGGCGGTAAGAATGTGAAGATGGAGTCCACCGATCACTCGCTAGTGCTGCGTGACGGAATTGTCACGCAAGAAGAGCAGCGCGATCTAGACAAGCTGGGCATCGCCAAGAACGCGCGCGAAGAGAAGATGCGGGCGCGCGATGCCAAGCTCCATGCTTCAGGCAGCAATGGCGACGCTCGCGGGCCGCAGAAGAACGACGAGGCGTACAACGCGCGTATGGCGTCACTCTACCGCGAGGTAGTGTTGAAGGAAAAACCGGTTCAGTCCGAGAATGGGTTCATTCCGCTCGGTGCGTTGGCGAAGCCCGCCAATGGAAACGGCCACGCCAATCCAGCTCCCGAAAGGGCTGAAGTCGGAGAGCCGGTGCTGGGAGACTAACAAACCACGACGGGCATCAACCCCGTCGGCAGAAGCTTAAACAGAACAGTCCCGGAGGCCGCTAGACGGCCTCTTTTACTTGCGCTGACGCCTTTTTCTCGCGATTGCACCTCATTGCCAACTTACGTATCGGGGCTGACATTTGGATCTGGACAGGAATCTGTGATAGGTTACATGTAACCATTGCGGAAAATCAGAATGGCAACACGAACTCGCTCCAAGTCGTCTCGGGATAAGGTCAGAGCGCATCGCAAGCGGCTCCGCCAGCAGGGCCTGCGGCCTATCCAGATTTGGGTTCCTGACATGCGCTCTCCCGCCTTTGTGGCACAGGCGCACTGTCAATCCCTCGCCGTTGCCAAAAGTCCTCATGCGAAGGAGGACCAGGACTTTATTGACGCAGTCTCTGATTGGGGCAGGGGGTGAAGCGCGGCGAGATTTGGACCGTTGCGGGCGGTAAGGACTACGCCGGGAAGCCCCGTCCAGTCGTGATTGTTCAGGACGATCGCTTCGATTTGACGGATTCCGTCACCGTCTGCGCATTCACCACGGATACAACCGATGCTCCTCTTGTCCGGTTGCAAGTGGAGCCAAACGTAAGCAACGGGCTGCGCGCTGCTTGCCGGCTTATGGCCGATAAGATCACGACGGTTCCGAAGGCAAAGATCGGTGCACGCCTCGGCCGCCTCTCGGACGAAGACATTCTGAGGCTTAATCGCGCAATGCTGGTCTTCTTGGGAATTGCCGCTCCGAGTAACAGCAAACAACCGGAAGCTTAGGAGCAGACGAGCGACTGCTGACTTCAAATCCGGCGGATGCAATCGGATTTACGCGCAAGAGTTTTGTGACAGTGAATTCCGCCATGGGCAATACTGGACCGGTAGGTCGCAACGGTCTAATCCGACAATAAATTGACGCCGGTACACGGTTACTGCGCTGCCGGCCTGTTTCGCACAATCCGGCTCCTCACCCCGTCGGAGAAGTGGATCTCTAAGTCATCCGGCACATCCCGGATCACAGCGCTTCCACCGCGGACAAAGCCACGCACTTCATGGGTGCGAGCGTCGCGGAGCATAAGCACAGGATAACTTTGGGCATTCCAGGAGAGCTGCAAGGTGCGATCCGGCATGCGCTGCACATGTAGCGTGGGTTGCAGGCCAGGCGCAGCACCGGGCAACACGCGCGCGAGTTCTCTACCATCTTTCGAAATGCTCAGAGTATGCAGATTAGTCATGTTTTCCGTCGTCGCGGGCACAACGAAGGAGAAGATGCGGAGTGAGCTGCCGGGGACATCAGCTACTTCCGGCGCGTCGAAAGGCACGGAGAGCAGGCTGCGGCCAAGTGCATCGCGAGCCTCCCAGGTGTAAGCGCCGGCCTGGGGCGCAACTCCGGTAGCGGGCACGTGGAAAGCAGGTTCCAGAATCACGCGGTCGTTCTCGATGCGTCCCCAAACCAGTAAGCCTTCCTGAGCACTGCCCACCACATCGGGCGCAACATCGAAACTGTTGTTCGCCCGGAAATTCAGAACGGACGTGTACACGTAATCGCTGACCCACTGATTGGAGCAATAGCCCATGATGTCGGTGTGATTCGAGGTCTTCAGATTGCTGGTGGTGGCAAAGGCATCCCATCCCGGCACGCCGATGATCCCACCTGGGTACGGATAATTGGGATCGGGATTACTGGCGCCGCCGCAGGGGCTGTGTTGACGTCCGAAGTTGTGGCCTTCTTCATGCGCGAGGACCGATGGGCCGCTACTGTAATCCCAGCCGATCGCGGCCGGGAATCCGATGTAGCCAATGCCAGCCACGCCGCTCGTATAGCTCACCTTCACTACGCCGTAGTAGTAACGGTCGGTCACGCCATCAGCGCTGCGCTTTGCGCTGACTTCGCTCAGCACGTTGGACCATCCGGTCCCACTGCTGCTCAGGCTGTTAACACTGGAGTTCAGGGTCGCACCCACCGTGACGTTCACAACGTCGGGCACAGGGTGAAGGCGTTTGGCAAAATCCACCCAGTCACTTTGAGTTCGGTTTGCGTTCGTGACCACGCCCGTGAGCCCGTTCCCCGTATGCACCGGGAGCAAGGTGACCTTCCACGTGTGCAGGGTGCGGACATCCAGATTTTGCGAAAACTGATTGTTATTTTTATCCGATTCGGTAATCGCCCCGGAGGGATCGACTAGAGCCACAACCTGAGTACCCGGCTGGATCCAGGCTGCGGGCACGGCTGCGTCCCAGGATGCATCGCTGTTTGGGTCAATGCTGGTCGGTACTGAACTGGACGGGGCATTGATGGTCACCGTGTTGGTGGTGCTCCCATTGATGAATTGCACGCGGACCTGCGGAGCAGCGGTGTTTGTTTGATTGGCCTTTACAAACACGCGTACCCAGCCGCTTCGGTCTTTCACGAGCGGCACAGAGCTGTTTGGGTAGTCCTGCGTCGCCTGTGTGACATAGAGACCATCAATTGTGAGGTCAAGGCCGGACGCGGTTGTCACCGAAAAATTGTTGGTCGAGCTGGCGCTTCCGTTTGGCGTCGTTACTGAGATCCTGCCAGTGCTCGCTCCGCTCGGCACCGTGGCTGTTATTTGTGTGGCGCTGTTCACGGTGAAGGAGGCCGTGGTTCCGTTAAACGCGACGGCGGTTGCGCCAGTGAAATTTGTCCCGGCGATCGCTACCGATGACCCCACCTGACCAGAGACTGGATTGAAGCTGCTGATCGTCGGTGCGGCACTTGTGATCGTGAAGCTGGCGGTTGAAGTCGTGCTTCCGTTAGGTGTGGTGACACTGATCTTGCCTGTGGTAGCTCCGTTTGGAACAGTGGCAGTTATTTTCGTGGCGCTGTTTACGGTGAAAGAGGCCGCCGTTCCGTTGAACGAGACGGTGGTAGCGCCAATCAGATTTGTGCCGTTAATGGTCACAGAGGTGCCGGCCTGTCCGCTGGTAGGAGTGAAGGAGGAAATGGTCGGTGCCGAGGCGGAAGTTACAGTGAAGGAGGCGGTGGAAGTGGCAGTGCCTCCCGCCGTAGTCACCGAAAATTTGCCTGTGCTGGCGCCGTTTGGCACAGTGAGGGTAATTCTGTTGCCGCTCACAGCGAAGGACGTCGAGGTGCCGTTCAGCGTGACCTTCGTTGCACCTGTCAGGTTTGCGCCCGTGATGGTCACGTTGGTGCCGGGCGGACCACTCGCAGGCGAAAAACTGCTGATGCCAGGCACTTTCAACTGACTCGAAGAAGCGGCGCCCGCGCCACCGCCGCAGGAAATCAACGCAGACAGCAGTCCTATACAGGCTAGGGTTGCCAGAAATGTCGTCAGCTGGCGATCGCAGGCGATCGTTTCAAGTGAGTTGCGCGTGATCATTTATCTTGCTTTCGAGTTCCCGAAAACGCTGGTTTTGGATCGCTTCAATCATGGTCGGGGGACAGGATCGGCGCAAGAATCGCTAGTACGTGTACTTGGCAGTAATCCTTTAGTAATTCCTGGTCACCGACACCAACGCGAGTGAACGAGTCTCAGTGACGTGGGGGGATCTAAGGAGGCGTGAACGGCGTTCGGAAGCAGTGTTTAAGACCACGATCCGAACGCCGAGCTGGAAGGAGTTATTACTGTGTGTTGCCGCGGCCCTCCGCTGCTGACGGAGTGAGCTTGCCGAATAAGCCGTCCGATTCGTCATTGGGACCAGCTGTGAAGAAAAGCTCAGTTGTGGAACCGGCATTGGCATTGTTGCCAAAACCGAGTGCCCACAGTCCATCAATGGTTATTGGAGTGCCCGAATCGTTGAGCAAGGTGCCCGTGAACGCCCCGGTTAGCGCATTAAAAGCATGGATGTGGCCGTCGCCGAAGTTGCCGATCAAGAGTTGGTGTGCGAATGGGCCGAAGTCGTTCGGCGCCAACGCGACGCCCCACGGCGCATCCAGGAAATTTCCGTGCTGTAGCCGCAGAAGAAGGTTTCCAGCGGTATCGAACACTGAGACATAGCCCAATCCTGGGCCGTGTTCTTCATCTTCACCCGTCTCCGGTTTTTTGGCGAAGGTTACAACCAGATTGCCGCCCACGTTCTGTATGTTAAATGGAGAATAGCCGGCCGGAATCTGACTATCCTGGAAGGCCCCTGCGGAAACAGTAATCGGGTTGAAATAGGGGCTGAATACATCAATCTTGCCTGTCATGAAATTGGTGGCATAGAGACGTGCGCCGCCTTGAATTTTAGCGATCGCGACCCCCTTGTAGTTGGCTTTTCCGGCGCGATTCACTTTGATCACTGCAGAGGTGAGATTTACGGTGGGATTCCAGCCGGAGATGGTACCGTCCTCAGTGACAAACAAAAAGACAGCGGGCTTACCTGGCGCGACCGCAAACAACCCCGGCAGGAAGTTGTAGACGGTGCCGGTCGGTGTCGAGGGCTCCGAGCTTCCAGCGGGTGCGGGAATCGTTACAACCAGTTGTTGGGGCGCGCCGGTGCCATCGTAGAGAGTAGAAAGTCCGGTGCCGTTGTCTGCAACCCACCAAAAACTTCCAGACGAGCGCGACAGTCCCCAGGCGTTTACTAGATTAGGATCAATATTGGGGGGGTCAGTAGCAGTAACGCCCGACCTGTTGGCCGTGAGATTCGTACGAGTGAAATGCTGGGCAACAGCGACTGTGCTGGTGAGTGCCAGAACAAAAAGGAGGAACACTTGGGCCACGCGAGATGAGGGGTTAAACATGGGAGACCTCATTGAATTTGTTCTCCGCGAACGCGGTGATGCGAACCTGGACAACCAGCCGAACCGGGCCACTGGCACGCCCGCCGGAGGACTTGCAGCTACAAACCTAAGCTTCCGGTGCTTTGAGGTTTGTCAAAAATTTGTCACAAAATTGTCAATTGTAGGTAATTGCATGAGGCCAGCCTGCTGGAAATCATCGTATTTCTCTAAGTCTAAACAAAATCTCTTCAACCACCTTTTCCGGTAAGTGGCTCACGTCAATGTTGATAGCATCGCGGGGTTCTTCCAGAATCGCGAATTGGCTCGCCAGCAACTCTGTAGTCGCAAAGTGCCCCTTACGCGAACGCAGGCGTTTGCTAATCAACTCTGAGGTCCCCTTTAGATAAACGAGCTTCATTTCCGGGCCGGCATTGAGTTGCTCGCGATAGCTCTGTTTCAGAGCAGAGCATGCCAGCACCACATTGCGGTGCTCCGCTATCCATTGATCAATGGCTTTGCGTATGGCAATGAGCCAGGGTGCCCGATCCGCATCATCCAATTGAAAGCCATGACGGATTTTCTCTACATTTGCGGTGGGGTGAAAGGAATCCGCATCGACGAATTCCCATTGGAGACGCTGCGCGAGCAGGCGACCAACAGTAGTCTTTCCCGCTCCAACGACTCCCATTAGCAAAACGATCACATGAGCTAGTCTAGATCTGAAGATCCAAATCTGAAATCAATGAGCACAGAGTACACAGAGGAGCACAGAGGACACGCATAAACCAACCTCTGGGATAGGGGCAGTGGATATTTCGATGGCGTAACGCTATTCATAGTTTTTCTGGTGATTGGTTCTGGAATTCGTTACCACGAAGCTGCCATCCGACTGGGCCATAACCTTGATGTAGTTCCCATCCGATTTGTCGTCCAAATTCGCTATGAATTGTTCAGGCACGTTGTGATCTTGCCCCGCATCAATTGCGTAATGGAGCTGCCAGAAGTCTTGCAGGCCGGGGGAATCGTGCACGCTCTGCCAGGCGTCCGGGCCGCCGCCTTTGTGCGGTCCATTGTCCATGATTGCGACTCGAGGATGCAGTGCCCAGACGATACTCTTTGCATTTGACTGGTCGAAGCCGTGGTGCGTCACAACATAAAGATCAACGGTACCTACGCGATTATTCGGGCAAACCAGTGCCAACTCCTTCTTCTTGGTCAGATCGCCCAGGTCGATCATTCGAAATTTTCCATACGTCAACAAAATGCCCAGGGAGCGCGCATTCTCGGTGGGGTCATCGGGTGGTGCCGGCTCGGATGCGCAGTACCGATTTGCCTCGCCTGCTCCCGGCAGGGGATCCGTAATGTGCTCTCCGGCAGCGGTAAGCGCTCGAATCGTGATCCCGCTCATGGGAAGTCCGTCGCCTGGGCCTAAGACGAGGTGTTTGGCGCGACCCAGAACCTTCTGGTAGGCAGCATAATCTTCGCGGGTGACATCTGAGTCCTCCTGGTTGGGACCATGGTCCACAAACGTGCCGATCTTCATGCGGTCAGCCAATTGCGCAACTCCGCCCACGTGGTCGCGATGATAGTGGGTGATCAGGAGGTAATCGAGTTGTTTCACGCCTGCCACCCTGGCCGCGGCCACGATGCGATCGGAATCCCTGCCGTTAAATCCCGGCCAGCCCGTGTCAATGAGAAGGGACTGACCTGCAGGGCTGACGATTAGCGTGGCCTGACCGCCCTCTACGTCGACGAAATAGATTTGGAGAGATCGCTTTTTGGCCAGCAGGGGACAAGTAGACAGCCAAATCACGAGAACGAACGTTAGCGCTCGGCCAAGCCGCCAGGCATGCTTCGAACCTCCTGCCTTAGACAAAGATGCCTCCGTGCGCAGTGTTCCCGCGACTCTTTCCTTCGACGGACCGAGGTGCCATGAACTCTTCGGCGCTGTTTGCGCAATTCTACCGGGAGGTCCCCGAGCAACGTACTGGGAACCATGTAGCGGAACGGCATTGATTCAGATTACGATGCCGTGGCCGCGCCGCGCTTGGGCCATTTGCTTGTCCAAAAAAGGTTAGGCCCAAAAGGTACTCTGGAAATGCGGCAATAATCTTCGAGAACTAAGGAATGTATTGTATCGAACAAACACAAAACATGCGGCATAGTCGTTTTGGGGAACGTTGTCTCAGTGCGGCATGGAAAACAAGCGACTGGTTCTAGAAATTCGGTCGGTACTGGATGGGCGAAGGAACGAGTCGAGGGCACTTGAACAGCGATCGCGTTGGCTCAAATTTGCCGATCTTGCGTTGCGTAACCAGGGACTGGCTCCTGATGCTCAGGACCTCGATGAATTGGCCGACCTAAGCCGGGCAGAGCAGGAGCATATAAAGGGAAGGATTGACTCCTCCGTGAAGAATTACCAACGACTCAAGGGAAAAGGTAAAGCCAAAACACTCCGCAAGGCAGCTTAGAATTCGAGGGGAGCTGTCGGCCCCACAACCTTGCCCGTGACTGAGATCAGGTCAGCTTCATACTTTAGTTCCGGCGAGCACACGCTCATCTGTTTCTCAGTGTCAGGAGCAGATCATTTCTGCGATCACTTTCAAGTTGACGCAGGATAGTGGGATCGTCAAAACGCGACCCAAAACCCGGATTTGACAAAGCCTAGTGAGCACGGGTACCTTAGGCGCTCAGTAAACGATTACCACACAAGGGCTTGCGCCCTCCCCAAAGACGGCTTACGTCGATGTTGCTGCAAGACTTGCGTCAACAGGTTCTCGAGGCGAACCTTGAACTGGTACGCCGGGGGTTGGTTCTGTACACGTTCGGCAACGTCAGCGGAATCTCGCGCCGCGAGGCTCTGGTGGCGATCAAGCCAAGCGGTGTCCCTTACGAGGAGATGAAGCCCGAGCACATGGTCATATCGGACCTTCAGGGCAAGGTTATCGAGGGCAAGCTGAAACCTTCCTCAGATCTGCCGACTCATCTGGTCCTGTACAACGCCTGCAGCGAAATTGGCGGAATCGCCCACACGCACTCCGAATATGCCACCTCCTGGGCGCAGGCGCGAAAGCCCATACCGTGTTTTGGAACCACTCACGCCGACTATTTTCATGGGCCCGTCCCCGTCACATCAGTCATGCAGGATGACGAGATTACCAGTGAGTACGAAAAGAACACCGGCCATGCGATCGTCCGAGCCTTTGAAGGAACGGATTTCGCCTCGCTTCCGGGGGTTCTGGTGGCCAACCACGGTCCGTTCACGTGGGGAGCAGATCCAGCCGGCGCGACACACAATGCAGTAATTCTGGAGTCGCTGGCGCGAATGGCGTTTTTCACCATCACAATCAATGGAGATGCGGCGGCAATCAGCAGCTGCCTGCATGACAAGCACTATCTGAGGAAGCATGGACGTACCGCGTACTACGGGCAGTCATAAGGAAAAGGAATGAACCTGGTGATGGCGATGTACGTGGAAACACGGCTGGTGCATTTATCCGGCGTGGATCTGGCAATCATTGCTATTTATTTTGCCCTGGTGCTGGCGATCGGTTTCTACCTGAAGCGCTTCGCTCAGACCGGCGAAGATTTCTTTTTGGCCGGCCGTGAGATGACCGCGTGGGTGGCAGGTCTGGCATTTGTCTCCGCTAACCTGGGTTCGCTCGAACTGCTAGGGTGGGCGGGAAACGCCTACCAGTACGGGATTATGGCGGCGCACTGGTATTGGGTAGGCGCCATTCCAGCTATGGTTTTCTTGGGCATCGTGATGATGCCCTTCTATTACATTTCGAAAACACATTCAGTCCCGGGTTACTTGAAGTTGCGCTACGGCTCGGAAGCGAGCGGCTTAAGCGCGATCACGTTTGCGGTGATGACCATTCTGATGTCCGGCGTCAACATGTACGCCATGGCTGTGGTAATGGAGGTAGTTCTTGGGTGGAATCTGCACTTCAGCATCGTGGTTTCATCTCTGACTGTGGGTGTGTACGTTGCGGCGGGCGGGTTGTTTTCCGCGATCTTCAATGAGGTTCTGCAATTTTTCCTGATCTGGTTCGGCGCGCTGCTGATCCCCATCCTGGGTATGGTTGAAACTGGCGGGTGGAGCGGCATGGTCGCGCGCATTCATCAAAATTTTCCTGGCCAGGACTTCACCCACATGTGGGGCCCGATGAACTCATTTGCCAACAACCCGATGGGCATTCATTGGACAGGAATCGTATTCGGCCTGGGCGCGGTGCAGGCAATGGGATATTGGACGACTGATTTTCTGGTGGTGCAGCGCGTGCTTTCAGCAAAGGACGTGCGCTCCGCGAAGCTCGCGCCGATTATCGGTTCATTTTTTAAGATGGCGGTGCCGCTGATTGTGATTCTTCCCGGATTGCTTGGGCGCGCGGTTCTACCTATGCATCTTGTCCCAGGCAGCGAAGCGCAGGCGGGGCAGTTCAGATATGACGATGTTCTGCCGCTCATGCTGGCGCGTTATTGCGGACCTGGACTGTTGGGGCTGGGAATCACGGCGCTGGTGGCGGGATTCATGGCCGGGATGGCGGGGAATGTCAGCGCTTTCGCGACGGTGTGGACGTATGACATTTATCGTCCGTATCTGCGGAAGGACGCTCCCGACAAGCATTATGTTTCCATGGGCCGGTGGTGCACGATCATTGGCCTGATTGTGAGCATCGGAACCGCGTATCTGGTGATGAGGTTCACCAGCATGATGGATTACGTGCAGGCGCTGTTTGGATTCTTCATCGCACCGCTCTTTGGTACGGTGTTGCTCGGGATGCTTTGGAAAAGGGTCAGCCGCGCGGCGGGGTTCTGGGGACTGTTCGCGGGCGTGCTCTCTTCGGTAGGAACGTTTAGTTTGATGAAGTTGGATCCTGACCGGTGGGTGAGGGTGTTTGCGCTGTCGCCCATTGCGAAGCCGCTTGCGCAAGCGATGTATCAGGCGCTGTGGTCATGCGTCACTTGCGTGGTGGTCACTGTGCTCGTGACGCTGGTGACCAAGCCGCGTCCGGATGAAGAATTGGTGGGACTGGTGTACAGCTTGACGCCAGTGGCTCGCGAAGAGCATGCGAGTCTGCTGCACAAGCCGGTGTTCTGGGGCGTGGTGGCATTGGCACTGTTTTTAATTCTGCAAATCATTTTCTGGTGAGGAGCGTGAGCGAAAAACATCACATCATTCCGGTCTGGTTCTTCGTAGGTGTTCTGCTTCTTGTGTACGGAGTTTTGATTTTTGTGAGCGGGCTGGCGGAGTGGTCAAATCCGCCAAATACAGTGCTAGCTGAACTGCATGCGCCGGTCTGGTGGGGCGGACTGTTGGTGGTTTTGGGTGGGGTGTACTGCTTGATGTTCCGGCCGGGGAAGAGCACCTAAATTGTGGGTGTGTAGCGTGAGAATTCCTTCCTGATACTTCGTGTCCTTGGTGGTTGTAAATTGTTTGGAAGCCACAAACGACATGAAGGTATACGAAGGAAGGCAGTGGGATTTTATGGCGAACAAAATGACTATGGGCTTGATCGTGGGAAACCGCGGCTTTTTCCCCGATCACCTGGCAAAAAGCGGACGCGAAGAAATGCTAGCTGCTCTGGCGGCTGCCGACATCGATGTTGTGGCTCTTACTCCGCAAGAAAGCAAGTACGGAGCGGTTGAGACTCGCGAAGAGTCCCGGCGGTGCGCAGAACTGTTTAAGAAAAACCATGAACGTATTGATGGAGTCGTGGTCACCCTACCCAATTTCGGGGAGGAGCGCGCCATCGCAGATACGTTGCGACTGGCGGACTTGCGAGTGCCGGTGCTGATACAAGCGACGCCCGATGATCCGAAGAAGATGGGCATTGCCTTCCGCCGCGACAGTTTCTGCGGCAAGATGTCCGCCTGTAACAATCTGAGGCAGTATGGCATTCCCTATTCGATTACCACGCTTCATACCGAAGCTCCCGATTCCCCCGAATTTGCGGCCGATTTGCAATGGTTCGCTGCGGTTTGCCGCATCGTTAACGGGTTTCATAATCTGCGCGTAGGGGCGATCGGCGCCAGGCCGACGGCGTTCAATACTGTGCGCTACAGCGAAAAGATTTTGGAGTCGCAGGGCATTTCAATTGAAACGCTCGATTTGTCTGAGGTGCTGGGGCGCATCGAACGCATGAAGGACAACGATGATGCGGCTCAGGCCAAGCTGGCTTCAATCAAGAAGTATGTTGAGTCGAAGGATGTTCCTGCCACTGCCCTGATGAAGATGGCCAAGCTCGGCGCTGTGATCGATCATTGGATGGCAGCGACGGAAGTAAAGATCAGCGCGGTGCAATGCTGGACTTCGCTGGAAGAGAATTTTGGGGTGGTACCGTGCACAGTGATGAGCATGATGAGTGAGCAGTTGCTCTCGAGCGCCTGCGAAGTGGATATCGTTGGAGTACTTGGAATGCATGCGCTACAACTGGCCTCAGGCACGCCTTCCGCACTGCTCGACTGGAATAACAATTACGGAACCAATCCTGACAAAGCTGTGTGCTTCCATTGCGCCAACCTTCCCAAGCACTTCTTCCGCTCTTTCAAGATGGATTTTCAGGAGATCATTGCGGGCACGGTGGGCAAGGAAAATACTTACGGTACAGTTGTCGGCCTGATCAAACCGGAGAAGATGAGCTTCGCCCGTTTTTCGACTGACGACACCGCGGGCCGGATGCGCGGGTATGTTGGCGAAGGCCGGTTCACCGATGACCCGCTCAATACCTTTGGTGGCGCCGGAGTCGTAGAGATTCCCAAGATGCAGAAACTCTTGCATTACATCTGCGAGAACGGCTTCGAGCATCACGTGGCGGCGAATCTCTCCTCGGTTGCCGGGGCGGTGCACGAAGCCGCCACGCGGTATCTGGGCTGGGAGATGTATTGGCACGAAAGGCCCAACGGAGCCTGCTGAATGGTCCGTCTTGTTCTCCTCTGTGATTCTCTGCGCCCTCTGTGGTCAACAAACCGGTAAACCACAGAGGGCACGGAGGAGCACAGAGTCGGATTCCAACGAGTCGAGCGAAACCTTAAACCGCAAAGGACGCAAAGTACGTCGCAGAGAACACCATAGGAGTTGCTAGTGGCGATTGTGGCGGGAGTGGACTTTGGAACGCTGAATGTCCGCGTATCGCTGGTGGACAGTGAGCGCGGATTGCTTCAGTCTGCGGTAGCGGATTATCCACTCCACCGCAAGCGCGACGATCCCGAGTACGCCACGCAATCCCATGAAGATCACATGCGTGCTTTGGCGGCGGCCACACGGGAGGTTCTCCACAATGCGGGCCTATCCAGGAATCAGGTACAGGCGATTGCTCTGGATACCACGGGTTCTTCAGTTATTCCCGTCGACAAGAACCTGCAACCTTTGGACGAATATTATCTGTGGTGCGACCATCGCGCCAAAGGCGAAGCCGCGGAGATCACGGAAGCCGCTCACCGTGAAGGTCTGGAGGCGATTCAGTGGTGCGGTGGTGTGTACTCTTCCGAGTGGGGCTTCTCGAAGCTTCTGCACTGGCTTCGGCATAATCCTGCCAAGCGCTCAGCGTTTGCCTCAGCATTCGAGCACTGTGACATGGTGGCCGCCACGCTCTGCGGCATAAAGGATCCTAAGAAAGTAAAGCGTAGTGTCTGCGCTATCGGTCACAAGTGGCTCTGGAACGCGCGTTTGGGAGGTTTACCTTGCGAGAGCTTTTTGGTGAAGGTCGATCCCTTGTTGGCCGGAGTTCGTGAAAAGCTTCAGGGCGAATGCGCCACCTCCGACCAGATTGCAGGAACGCTCTCGCCCGACTGGGCGGAGAAACTGGGACTCAAGCCCGGCATTCCCATTCCGGTGGGCGCGTTCGACGCGCATTGGGATGCCATCGGAGCCGGGTGCCGCACTGACGACGTAGTGAACGTGATCGGCACGTCGACTTGCATCATCGGCATAACGCCTTCGGTCAACCTCGTTCCGGGCGTTTGCGGTGTGGTGCAAGGCAGCGTGCATCCGCAGCGCACGGGAATTGAAGCTGGGCTCTCCGCGGTCGGCGATATTTTCAATGCGATTGCCACTCGCGCTGGGACAGACGTAAAAACTTTGAGCCAGGGGCTCGAAAACTATCATGCGGGACAAACCGGTTTGCTGCGCCTGACCTGGGACAACGGCGACCGCACGGTGTTAGTGAATCCCAACTTGCGCGGCGTGACTCTGGGATGGAACCTGCAGAGCACGGCGCAAGATGAATTGTTTGCGGCGATCGAAGGCACTGCTTTACATACGCGCGTGATTCTCGATCGAATGGAGAAGCACGGTGTGCGGATCAAGCGCGTGATAAACGCCGGCGGGATTCCGCAGAAGAATGAGGTGCTTAATCAGGTGTACGCGAATGTGCTGGGACGGCCGGTACTGGTTCCGAGTAAGAGCGTGGTCAGCCTGGGCTCGGCGATCTTCGCATTTCTTGCTGCGGGTGTGTTTAAGACGATCGACGAAGCGCAGGACAAGATCTGTCCAACTAACAGGGAATTTCAACCTGACAAATCCGAAGGGCGAATCTACGACAACCTGTATGAGCTATACAGCAAGCTGTATTTCGCCTTCGGTCAGCCGCGTGAGCAGTTCGGGGACGTGCTGCCGAAACTGATTGAGATATCGAGTGCAGCGAGAACCGTTGTCAGGAGTGGCGCGGCGTAATGAGATATGACAGCACGGTGCCGTGGGAGAGCGGTAATTCACTTGCATTCATGAGAATTCGAACTATCGATGGTTGACGCTGCAGTTTATGTTAGCGGTTCGTATCAGGGCATGACTTCAGTCATGCCTCCCCGGCCGCCTTAATACGATTCGGCTTCAGCCGCTGACGTTGAAGCTTGCGAGCGCAAACACCAGCGGCTAAAGCCAGACCCAAGAACGGCTAACGGCACGACTGAAGTCATGCCCTGATACGAATCCAATCGTACGCGTATTTTTCGGACGGGGACGGCCTAGGTATGAAAATCGCGAAAACACTTTTCCTCACCACACTCTGCATTACCCTCTATGTCACCCTTTCGGAGGCGAAAACCAAAGTGACCAGCCAGCCGTTTGGAAAAATGCCGGACGGGACTTCCGTCGAACTCTACACACTTGCGGACGGGCAGGTGGAGGCGCGCATCACCAACTATGGCGGAATCATCGTTTCTTTGAAAGTTCCCGATAAGAAGGGTACGCGCGAGGATGTCGTGCTGGGGTTCGACAATCTCGATGGGTACGTTGCTAATAACAATCAGAAGGGCGGCGCCTTCTTTGGCGCGATCATCGGTCGCTATGCCAACCGCATCGCCAACGCGAGTTTCATGCTGGATGGCAAGAAGTACTCCGTCCCGCAAAATGACGGACCGAATTCGCTGCACGGTGGCCCGCATGGCTTCAATAACGTGGTCTGGAAGGGAAAGGCGATCAACAACGGAGTCGAATTAACTTACCTGAGCAAGGATGGCGAGGCGGGTTATCCAGGCAACTTGACTGTGGTGGTTCGGTACACGCTGACGAAGGGAGACCTGCAGATCGACTATTCGGCCAGGACCGACAAGAATACAGTCCTGAATCTCACCAACCATTCTTATTTCAATCTGGCTGGACAGGGGCATGGCAACATCCTGAATCACCAGCTCACGTTGCACGCGTCACGCTTTACGCCGGTGGATTCGACTTTGATCCCCACGGGCGAACTGAAATCCGTGGACTCGACTCCATTTGATTTTCGCAGGTCGACTGCGATTGGAGAGCGGATTGAGGCTAACGACGATCAGCTTCGCACCGGGCACGGCTACGATCACAACTGGGTGCGGGATTCGTCGGGCGGCAAACTGGCCGAAGCGGCCGAGGCCTACGAACCCTCATCAGGACGTGTGCTGCGGGTGCTGACCACGCAGCCGGGAATCCAGTTTTATAGCGGCAATTTCCTGGACGGTTCGATTAAGGGGAAGGGAGGAGCCGCGTATGAGCATCGTTCAGGATTTTGTTTGGAGACCCAGCACTTCCCCGACTCGCCGAACAAACCAAGTTTCCCATCCGCCGAGCTGAAACCAGGGCAGCGATTTCATAGTGTGACGGTGTTCAGCTTCTCGACGAGATAGTCGATTACTCATTTCCGCCTGGTCGCAATGATTCGTTCATCGCCTACGCAGCCCACTCTTCCTGCAGGGCAGCCTCGATCTCGGCGATTTCCGCGGGCGACAGGCGAAGCTCAAAGGCGGCGCTCATACCTTCAACCTGCTGCGGGCTGCGGGATCCGACAATCGCGCCGGTGACTGCTGGATGATTCAGACTCCATGCAATCGCCATCTCGCCGGGACTCGCTCCGCGGCCCTTGCCGATTTCGCGCAGGCGTTCTACGAAGCGCAGGTTGCGGGAGAGAAGCGGCTCACGGAAATTAGGAAGGTTCCTGCGCCAATCCTCTGAGGTGAAGTTCGCTACCCGTTGCTTCGTCATCCTGCCGGTAAGGAGTCCGGCGGACATGGGGGAGTAGACGATGATTCCGATATGTTGATTTTGCGCGTACGGCAGGACTTCTCTTTCGATTTCGCGTGTCACCAAGGAATACGGTGGTTGCAGGGACGTGATGGGCGCGATCGCCTGCGCACGCTTCATCTGGTCGACATTAAAATTTGAGACTCCGATGTAGCGGACCTTGCCTTCTTTCTTCAGACGCGCGAGTTCGGCCCAGCCTTCCTCGATCTCTTCGTCGGGTTCAGGCCAGTGGATCTGGTAGAGATCAATGACATCAGTCTTCAGGCGGCGCAAGGTCCCCTCGCATTCGCGGCGGATCGATTCGGCCTTCATTGATGCGCCAACATTGCGGTTCGCGTCCCATACACGCGCACACTTTGTGAAGACGTATGGACGCGGCGAGCGGCCCTGCAGTGCGCGTGCAACGACTTCCTCGGAGTGGCCGAGACCGTAGAGCGCCGCGGTATCGATCCAGTTGATTCCACGATCCAGCGCAGCGTGGATGGCGGGAACGGAGTCGTCTTCGTTCTGCGGCCCCATGCTTCCATACCAGCCGCTGCCGCCGACGGCCCAGGCGCCGAATCCGATGCGGGTAATGTAGAGATCGCTGTTTCCGAGCTGCCGAGTTTCCATCGAGACACGCCGTCTGCACAACGATTTACATCACGCTGGAAGCGCTGTATTCAAGATTTCAGCAGAACGTAGGTGTTGTAGCTTTCTTTGTCGATGCTCATGAAAGGACGCATGATGATGCTTTTTCCGTCGGTCGAAATCGCGGCCGAGTCGCCCATGGCATTGCTGGTGTGTCTGGCCCTCAGGAGTTCGGCTTTTTCGAACGCGGGTTGCGAGTCCGTAACGGCGAACAGCACCAGGGGGCCGCGCAGCAATGCGACCAGATCCGGATGATTTGCATCCACCACTTCCAGGCGCAGGGGCATGGGCAATTCGAGCTCAATGCGGTCGCCTTCCTTCCAGGTGCGCCGGATAGCAGCGAACGTTCCCGGCTGTACTAGATCACTGATGCGCTTGCCGTTTACCGACAGAATGGGCGATGGCGTCGCCCAAGCGGGAATTCGCACGTACAGCGTGTAGTCCGCGGGACTCGAACCTGAGACCTGCATCTGAATCCTATTATCGAAGGGATATTTGGTTTGCTGCGTTATCGCAAACTTGGTGGAACCGTCCGTCCAGCGCACAGTCGAAGGAGTGAACAGGTTTACGTACACGCCGTCAGCCGAGCGTAGATATGCGCTGATGTGGTAGTCCGCGGCAAGCTGCGGGAAAGTTCCCGAGCAGCACGGCCACTTGTCTCTATGCCAGCCTTTCTTCCCGGGGATGCCGTAGTCCGAGTAATAAAAGGACGTGCCATCGGCCTGCACCGGCCAGGCGCCGAGAATGGTGTTGTGGAGCACGCGCTCCATGCTGTCGCCGTACTGCGGATCTTTCGTGGTGCGCAGCAGGTAGCGGGTAATCTTGAAGTGTCCGTAGGCGCCGCAGGGGGTTTCAAAGCTGGCGTGGGTCGAACGCAGGCTGTCGCCCAATTGACCTCTGCCCGGTTCTCCGAATGCCTCATCGGGGCCCCAGCCTCCAGTGGCAAAGCTTTGGGTGCTCACGAGCATTTCGAAGCCGTTCCTGGCGGCGCGCAGATGTTTCTCGGTTCCAAGCGTGATATATCCCTGCATCGCGGAGCTGAAGGCGTTGACGTGGCTGTAGGCATGTTCAAATGGCATCACGTTGTTGCCGGCGGCAAGCGGATCGAAGTATGTGTCGTCCTCGAGGTATTGCTTTCCCATATCACGATAGAAAGCTTTGCCGCTGCGCTGATAAGCCAAGAACAGATTCTCAGGAAGCGTGTAGCTTTCGTCCCAGGTGTAAGACGTGTCTTTGTGCGGTCGCGAGCGCTGCTCTGCGCGAGATAGCGCCTTTTCGGGTAGGTACGCCACCATAGCGCGAGTCAACTTTTCGTGAACGTCCATCGCCATGGGGTCATTGGCGAATTCATGGGCATCGATCAAGCCGCAAGAGAGCTTGTCATAGGTATAGGCAGGAAGACGGTAGCCCACAAAGAACTTTGCTTTGGGATCGAGTGTTTCAGCGTAGCCTTTGACAAGACGATTGACCTTGGCGCGGGTCTGCTCTGATCCAGTTACAGCGTAGGCGCGGGCAAGGCCAGAGACGTATTGGCCAAAGGTGTGTCCGGCGATGAACCCATGGAAGTCGTTGCGCTCGAGGCTGAAGCCGGTGAGATCATACCAGCCGCCCATGTCTTCGCCGGGCGCGGGGAGGCCCGCTACTTGCCGGAACACTTTTAGGAGGCGGTCGTCATCTAGATTCAGAAAGCGGGCATGGTTCTCCTCGAACTGGTGTTTCATCGGGCCGTCGAGCAGTTGCACGTCACTGTATGGGAATGTGCCGAGCGGCAGATTGATAGCGACGGAGCCTTTTTGCGCGTCTGCTGCGGTGACGGGAATCGCACGCGTTGCGTACGCGGCCGCGGCTGCTGTGCCGGCTGCCCTCAGGAATCCTCTACGGCTTAGTCGACTGTCCATGGCGAGTGCTCCTTCTGGGAAACGTTTGCCCGAAAGAAAGGTACTGAAGGTGAAGGCGGGTGTCAATCTGACCCGCCGGAAGGCTTTGTTACAATCGGGGCTGGCGATGGAGTTCGCCATTAACCGCCCTCAGGGCTGATGACTCCTACTACTTCTGCAGTGGGAGATGCTCATGCTTCTGAGTGTGTTGTGCGTAGCAGGCGGCGCCATCTGCGGCGCGTTAGTTCGCTTTCTTATTACCCACCTTTCATCGGAAGTTTCCGATCATCACGGTTTTCCTTACGGCACTCTGATTGTGAACGTGGCCGGTTGCATTCTGGTCGGTTACATTCTCACCTGGACAGCGGATCATGAGCACGATCGCTGGCGCCTGTTGATGGCAACCGGGTTTTGCGGAGCATTCACCACCTTCTCCGCGTTCGCCTACGAGAGCATGGCTTACTGGCACGACGGTAGGATTGGCGCGTTCATGCTGAACATCACATTGAACAATGCGCTCTGCCTAGTTGCCGTGCTTGCCGGCATTCGACTGCATCGCGGGTGACTGAGTAGCGAAGTAGCCGTTCCTCATCAGTTTCGATAACATCTGTCGTCGCGAGGGCCAACGACTGTGGGCGACGGAGTGTGTTCATGAATGTCGGGAAAATCGGTGTTGTAGTTCTTGCGCTCTGCATATTTGGTTTGGGACAACAACGCTCTCCTAAGGCGCTGACGAATCCACTCCTTCCGGTAGGGCCCGATCCCTGGGTCGAATTCAAGGATGGCGTTTATTACTACATGAATACGACCATCAAGAATCTGACTTTGTGGAAGACGCGCAGCATGGCCGAACTGAAGTCCGCGCCGAAGAAGGTCGTCTGGACTCCGCCCGCGAGTGGGCCTTACTCGCATGACATCTGGGCGCCCGAAATTCACTATCTGCAAGGCAAGTGGTACGTCTACTTCGCCGCCGATGCGGGCACGAACCAGACGCATCGTATCTGGGTCGTGGAAAACTCTAATTCTGACCCGTTCCAGGGCAGCTGGGAGATGAAGGGCAAGGTTGCGGATCCGTCGGACAAGTGGGCGATTGATGGATCAGTTTTCGAGGACAAGGGAAAGCTCTACCTGATCTGGTCCGGATGGGAAGGAGATGAAAACGGGACTCAGAGCATCTACATCGCTCGCATGAGTAATCCTTGGACCGTGGAGGGGCAACGCACGCGTGTTTCCACGCCTGAATATCCCTGGGAAAAAGTGGGCGACGTCGATCCCAAGATACTCCCTGGAAATCCTCCGCATATTGACGTCAACGAGGGCCCGGAGGCTTTGCAGCATGACGGCAAGATATTTCTCATTTATTCAGCCAGCGCGTGCTGGACGGATTACTATTCGCTGGGCATGTTGACGGCTGAATCGGGCAGCAATCTGCTCGACTCAGCCTCATGGAAGAAATCACCGCAGCCGGTTTTCCAACAATCTCCGCAGGCGCGGGTCTATGCGCCGGGACACAATTCATTTTTCAAATCTCCCGATGGACGGGACTGGATTCTCTACCACGCGAACTCTGCACCTGGGCAGGGATGTGGGTGGCACCGCGCGCCCCGGGCGCAGCCATTTACGTGGAATTCCGATGGTTCACCGAGCTTTGGGAAGCCGATAGCAGTGGGCGTTCCAATTTCGTCGGACGAGGCGCGTTACTGACAATCCGGGCCGGCAGTCTGGCCATCCATTTAGCACTTGAATTTCCCTGTGAGTGATTGTTATGGTGTGTGCCGCGTTTCGGGTAAGCGTTTACAGACAAAATCTTTGAACGCCGAGCTGGCAGAGAGCGCCGAGTTCGGAGTTAAAGGGAGAGCTCACTAATGGCTTCGATATCAAGGCGGCATTTCTTGCAGCAGGCTTCGGGCACAAGCTTGGCTTGTGCAAGCAGCATCATGTTCAGCCGCGCTTCATGGGCGCAGGCGCGGTCAACTGCCGCAGGAGCGCCGGCTCGAGTTTACGTCGATTCCCGGCGCACGATTTCTGCTCTGGACCGCAATCTTTTCGGATCGTTTCTCGAGCATCTGGGGCGAGCGATCTACGAAGGGATTTACGAGCCGGGATCAAGCCTCTCGGACGAGAACGGCTTCCGCAAAGACGTGATCGCGGAGGTCCATCAGCTGGGCGTGCCCATCATCCGCTATCCGGGCGGGAATTTCGTCTCCGGCTACGACTGGCTCGACGGCGTTGGCCCGAAGCAGGAGCGCCCGCGCGTTCTCGACAAAGCCTGGAATTCCATCAACACCAATCAGTTCGGCACCAACGAGTTCATGGCGTGGTGCAAGGCCGTGGGGACCGAGCCGCTCATGGGCCTGAATCTGGGCACTGGGTCAACTGAGATGGCAGCCGCGCTGGTGGAGTACTGCAACGTGGGGAAGGGAACTCGCTGGAGCGATTTGCGGCGGAAGCACGGAGTTGCCGAGCCGTACAAAGTGCGTCGCTGGTGTCTGGGCAATGAGATGGATGGGCCCTGGCAAATTGGTCACATGACTGCGACCGAATACGGACTGAAGGCGCAGGATGCCGCAAGGCAGATGCGTTACGTGGATCCGTCGTTGCAGTTGATTGCGTGTGGATCGAGCGGGCCCTTCATGCCTACGTACCTTGAATGGGATCGGGAAGTGCTGGAACAATGCTACGACTATGTTGATGCACTCTCGTTGCATCGCTATTTCAGCAACAACGCAGAAGAAACCGGGAACGACAGCGCGAAGTTCGTAGCGATGAACCTGAGCATGGAGAAGCAAATCGCCGAGACAGTGGCCGTGTGCGACATGGTCCAGGGCCACAAACGCTCTCCCAAGAAGCTCTGGCTTTCATTCGATGAATGGAATGTCTGGTATCGGGCGCGCTCGGGCGACGCGGTAAACGGACACGAGAAGGAAGCGCCGCATCTGCTGGAAGAGGTTTACAACCTGGAGGACGCGCTGCTGGTCGGCGGGCTTATCAATTCGCTGCTTCGCAATGCCGATAGGGTGAAGCTGGCTTGTTTGGCCCAGTTGGTGAACGTGATCGCGCCGATCACGACAAACTCGAAAGGCCTGCTCCGGCATACCATCTACTTCCCGTATAGCTGGGCGCTGCAAATGGCACATGGCTCAGTGCTGAACATTATGGTGGATTCGCCCACCTACGAGGTTTCTAAAATGGGGCAAGTTCCCTACGTGGATGTAGCCGGAACGTTCAACGCGGAGGATGGGAAAACTTCTGTTTTCATTCTCAATCGCGACTTGTCCAACCCTCATGTCGTCGAGATCAATTGGCAGGATAAGGCGCCAGAGCGAGTGCTGGTCTCGTCGGTTTTTACCGGGAACGACTTGAAGGCGTTCAACACCTTTGAGGCGCCGCAGAAAGTGGTTCCGCAGAATTTCGATAAGCCTACGACTTCTGGCGGACGCACGAAATTTGAGCTGCCGGCGCGATCGTACACGGCAATCCAGTGGGGAGCGTGAGGCAATAAACACGGTTTAGGTTCGCCAGAGCGAGAGCCCTGATTTCTATTCCTGACGAATGGTGATCGGGTTCAGGAAAGTCATCTTGTCGCGAAGTTCGACTCCGACCTTCTCCATCAACTGCTGTTGTTCTTTTCGGCGCTGTGCGTTGAACCATTTGCGGCCGGTCTGGTTTTCTTCGATCCAGCCCTTCGCGTAGGTGCCGTCCTGAATTTCTTTCAGGATCTGGCGCATGGTCTTGCGGGTTTCTTCCGTGACGATGCGAGGACCGCCGGTGTAGTCGCCGTGCTCGGCGGTGTCGCTGACGGAATAGCGCATGTAGTTCAGGCCGCCGCGGTAGATGAGATCGACGATCAGCTTGAGTTCGTGGAGGCATTCGAAGTAGGCGATCTCGGGCTGATACCCTGCCTCTACCAATGTTTCGAAACCAGCTTTGATCAGGGCGCTGACGCCGCCGCACAAGACAGTTTGCTCGCCGAACAGGTCGGTTTCCGTTTCTTCTGCGAAAGTAGTTTCGATTACGCCGGCTCGAGTGGTACCCAACCCTTTCGCATAAGATAGTGCCAGAGCTTTAGCCTTGCCACTCGCATCCTGATGGATGGCGAGCAGCGCCGGGGTGCCGCCGCCTTCCATGAACACTTCACGCACGCGATGGCCCGGCGCCTTGGGGGCAATCATGGAAACATCGATGTTTGCCGGCGGGGTAATGGTGCCGAAGCGGATGTTGAATCCGTGGGCAAACATCAGAGTTTTGCCGGGAGAGAGATGCGGCGCGATATCACGTTTGTAAACTTCCGGCTGAGTCGTGTCTGGGATCAGGATCATAATTACATCGCCCCAAGCGGCCGCGTCCGCGACCGGGACCACCTTTACACCTGCTGATTCGGCTTTCGCTTTGGACTTGCTGGTGTCGGGCAGGCCGACCCGTACTTGCACACCGCTGTCGGTCAGGTTGAGAGCGTGAGCGTGTCCTTGCGATCCGTATCCGATGATGGCGACTTTTTTTGCCTGGATTAGAG
>QIAA01000267.1 GCA_003224905.1 Acidobacteriota bacterium | reverse complement strand
GAGACAAGGATTGCCGAATCTGGTATGTGGACATCAATGAGAAAAAACCGGTCGAGATAGATCGTGGCAAGTACGGCGAAATCCTGAATTATTCATGGTCACCTGACAGCAAGTGGCTCGCCTACGACAAGAACGCGGAGAATTTTTTCGCATTTGTCAACCTGTATTCGCTCGCTGATCGAAAGATCACGCCTGTTACGACGAGCATGACCAATAGCTTTGCTCCTGTGTTCGACCCGGATGGCAAATATCTCTACTTTCTCTCGGACCGTGATTTCAACGAAGTGCTGGGCAATGTGGATTTCGAGTTTGCCAATCCAAAGACAACGCGTATTTACATCGCGACGCTGCAAAAGGACGAGCCTTCGCCGTTTCCGGCGTTGAGCGATGAGGCACAAATAAAGAAGGAGGAGAAGAAGGACGAAGCGCCGACTGAACCCGCGAAAAAATCGGGCAAGGAGCAAAGTAAAGGGGAATCGAAAGACAAGGATAAAGACAAGAAGGACGAGAAGGAAAAGCCGAAGGAGTTTCGCATCGATCTCGACGGGCTTCAGAGCCGAGTAGTTGCGCTACCCATCGATCCGGCAGTGATCAACACGTATTACGCGGCCAAAGGTTTTGTTTACTACTCGACGAAACCTGTGCAGGGACTTTCCGGGCCGTTGCCGGGAGAAAGCTCGGCTGTGCGCGTCTACGATTTGAAAGAGCGCAAGAATAAGGTCCTGATCGAAGAGGTGGAGAAGTTTGCGTTATCGTTTGACGGCTCCAAGGTGCTTTACGAGGCGGGCAAGGACGGGCATACCTACGGCATCATCGAGGCCAAGCCGGAGTCCCAGCCGAAAAAAGTTGGAGATGGGGCGATCAGCCTTTCGGGGCTGCGCACCGAGGTGGATCCTCCTGTGGAATGGAAAGAAATGTTCGATGAGGTCTGGCGCCAGGAGCGCGATTACTTCTTCGAAGCCTCGATGAATGGCGTGGACTGGCCGAAGATGCACGACAAGTATGCGCAACTGCTTCCCGATGTCGCCGACCGCTACAGCTTGACCTACATCATGGGGGAGATGATCGGCGAGCTGTCCAATTCGCATACATATGTTGGCGGAGGCGATCTTCCGGAGTTGCATCCGGTAAACATCGGGCTGCTGGGCGTGGATTTTGAAGTGGACAAAGCCAGTGGCATATACCGCATTAAGAAGATTTATCCGGGAGAAAACTGGGACCATGATCTGCGTTCGCCGTTGACCGAACCGGGAGTGAACGTCAAAGAGGGCGATTACCTGATCGCGGTGAACGGACGGGCATTGCGTGCTCCGCAGAATCCATACGAGCTGTTTGCCAACACCGCGAATGAGACTGTGACTCTCACAGTGAACTCGAAGCCATCGGAGGACGGTTCGCACACCGTGCAGGTAAAACCGATTGGCGAGGAGTATCCGTTGCGTGAATTAAATATGGTCGAGACGAATCGAAAAAAAGTAGACGCAGCGACCAACGGACGCGTCGGATATGTTTATTTGCCGGATATGGGTGGTTCGGGACTGAGCGAATTCGTCAAGCAATTCTTTCCGCAGATTCGCAAAGAGGGGATTATTTTTGATGTTCGCTACAACGGCGGCGGCTTCGTTGATCAGCTCATTCTGGAGCGATTGCGCCGTGTGCTGGCGGGGATGGATTCACTTCGCAACTGGGAAGTCGGTACGGTTCCGCCGGTGGTTTTTCACGGTGCCATGGCGTGTATCACGAATCACTATGCGGCATCTGATGGCGATCTATTCAGTTACTTCTTCAAGTATTACAAGCTGGGGCCGCTCATTGGCGAACGTACGTGGGGCGGTGTGCGCGGCATTCGCGGCAACATCACACTGATGGATGGTGGCTATATCACGCGGCCTGAGGCTTCTCGTTACGATCTGAACAGCAAGTGGGTCATTGAGAACCGTGGTGTGCAGCCGGATGTAGTGGTTGAGAATCGTGCCGACCTGGTGGTGAAAGGGCAAGATCCGCAGCTTGAGAAGGCGATCGAGCTGGTGATGAAAGAAATGCAGGAACACCCGAAAAAGCTGCCGGCCAGGCCGCCCGATTTGCCGGCGTATCCGGAAGGGCCGGGGTTGTAGGAAATATAGTGGCCAGCACGTTCCAAGGTGATGTTCTATGGGATCTCGCGCCAATTCCAGTTCGGTCAGTGGCCGGTGGAGAGTATACGTTGGCACGTTTCTCCTAATTGGGCTTGCCACGTTCTTCGCACCGCTCATCACTGCGAATCCCGCGGTGTCAGGCAAGTCATCATGGTCACTGCAGCAGATAGTGTTGCGATCAAGGGCAGTCCCAAATGACGTCAATTTACTTAATTTCTGGAAAATAGATTTTGGAGTGTTCTATTTCGTGATGGTTGTCGCTCTTATGAGCGTATGCGTTTTTCCATCGAGGAAGCTAGTAGTCACTCTCGGTGCTCTTAATGCCCTGTTTAGTCGGTCCTTGTGGGGGCTTACCACCAAACGCGACTTGGATTTGATCCTTTATGGCCGATCGTTTGGTGAGGCAAGTTTTTTCCCCGTCGGAAAAGGCGCCAGTGCTCGCCCGCTAATTCTCGTACTCGACGCGATCATGTTAATCCTGATTGCTATAGTGTGGGCCGATAACGCGGAGTGAGCACTCGAGAATCGCGCCGATCATGCTCAGATCTTAGCCAGCTCGTACAGATACTCCACGTGGGAGCGCACTGCGCCATCCATGCCCTGCACGTTAGGGTTCGTTGATTCGATTACGTAGTACTCGTCTGGAGCATGGGCGCGCCGCTGCCGTGGCCGAGGCCGAAGTGGCCGGCGGGCAAATGCAGCGGATCGCCGGTGAACACGTATCCGGGCCACGAGCCTGCGCTGCGAGGCAGGACAATGGGATCGATGCCGCC
>QIAA01000256.1 GCA_003224905.1 Acidobacteriota bacterium | reverse complement strand
CAACCTGGAAAGCCCAGAAACCACTGTTGGGCGTGACGCCGTCAACACCATCTCGATTAACGACCCGTCGGTTTCGCGGCGCCATTGCATCCTTACTTTTGAACAGGATCGCTTCGTTATCCGCGACCTCAAAAGCAGAAATGGCACCTACGTGAATGCCGTGGACGTTCCGGAGAGTCATCTCAAACACGGTGATCAGCTCTCTATCGGTGACTCAGTTTTCCTCTTTCTGCTCCATGAGGAGCCCGAAGATGCTGCCGCGCCGGGCCTGGTTGAATTCGATGACAACGCTACCCAAGCCACCGCGCAACTGCGTCCGCAAGAAGTTCTTTATTTACATCCTGACCGTATTCAAAACGAACTCCCTGCCAATTCGCGTTTGGGAAGAAATTTGAATGTCCTCTTGAAGATCAGCCGCGCGGTGCACTCGATAGAAGACATTGACGAACTGCAAGCACGAATACTGGAATTGATCTTCGAGGTTGTGCCTGCCGAGCGCGGTGCCATTCTGCTGGACGGCAAAGGCATTGACAATCTTTCATCCATCTTTGCCCGCCATCGGTTATCGCAGGCGACTCAGCCAGTTCGTGTGAGCCGCACGGTTGCACGCCAGGTCCTGGAACAAGGTGTCTCAGTTCTGGGCACAGATGTGCCGCAAAGCGGCGGTCTCGGTCAGGTTGAAAGCCTGCTGAGTTCGCGTGTGCGATCCCTCTTGTGTGTCCCGCTGAGTGTGTTCCAGAAAGTGATCGGGTGCATTTACCTGGATACGACTCTCAGCGGTGGCCGCTTTGAACGCGATGATCTCGAACTGGTAGCCGGTATCGCCGGAATCTGCGCAGCGGCCTTAGAAAATGCGCGCCGCCTGCAATGGCTTGAGCAGGAAAATTTGCGCCTGAGTACAGAAATCAATCTCGAACACAACATGGTGGGCGAGACTGCGTGCATGAAGGAGTTGTATCAATTCCTGTCCCGGGTCGCGCCGAGCGACACCACAGTTCTGATCCAGGGCGAGAGCGGGACCGGGAAAGAGTTGGCGGCACGCGCCATCCATCGCAACAGTCAACGCGCAAACAGGCCATTCATCGCGATCAATTGCGCTGCTATTCCCGAAGGCCTGCTGGAAAGCGAGCTATTCGGCCATGAACGCGGGGCCTTTACCGGCGCCGTGACGCAAAAAAAAGGAAGGCTGGAGCTGGCTCATGGGGGGGTGCTTTTTCTGGACGAAATCGGCGAACTGGTCCCCGGTTTACAGGTCAAACTGCTTCGCGTTCTGCAAGAGCGCGAGTTTGAGCGGCTGGGCGGCACGCGCCCAATCTCCATAGACGTGCGCCTGATCGCAGCTACAAATAAAAACCTGGAAGAAGCCGTTAAGGCAAAAACATTCCGCGAAGATCTTTATTATCGCCTTAACGTGGTTTCCCTCGTGATGCCTCCGTTGCGCGAGCGCCACGACGATATTCCCATCCTGGCTGCTTACTTCGTGAATAAGTTTGCCGCTAAATGCAAAGTCAAGCCCAAGACGTTTTCCCGCGATGCCATGGCATGCTTGACCCACTACGACTGGCCAGGCAATGTGCGCGAACTGGAGAATGCCATCGAGCGCGCCTTGGTTCTTGGTGTCGCGGACGTGATTCAGCCCGAAGATTTACCCGAAACCATCCTGGAGAAGGACTCCGGACCCGCGATCTCTCGTGCGAAGTATCACACCGCCATCAAAGAGCTTAAGAAAAGCCTGATCGTCCGAACCTTGGACGAAACTAAAGGAAACTTCACTGAAGCCGCCCGCGCCTTGGGCGTGCATCCCAATTATTTGCACCGCCTCATGCGCAACCTTGGATTAAGGGGCACTCCGCGCCCAATATCCGTTCTGCGTCCAAGAAAGCCAAAAGCAAGTGAAGGCCGAAAGTGAGCCCTTTCTGAAACACTCTTACGGAAGCTTCAAGCCAAGCAGCGTTGCGGGATTCAGGTAAACTCCCTGCCAGCGCACCGCGATATGCAGATGAGCTCCGGTCGCTCGGCCCGTGCCGCCGCTCAGGCCGATTTCCTGTCCGCTCTCAACGTGCTCACCTTCTTTTACCTGGATCTCTGATAGATGCAGATATAGCGTCAGCAACCCTTGCCCATGATCCAGTACCACGCAATTGCCTTCGAAAAATAGAGGCCTCGCGAGCAGGACGGTTCCGCTATTGAGCGCCGAAACAGGCGTACCCTTGGGCACCGCGTAATCCAGCCCTTGGTGCATGCTTTGCACCTTGCCGTTGAACGTGCGCCGCGTCCCGAATACATCGGAAATCGGAGCGCTCACTGGAATCCGGAATGTTCCGGACCACTGGCGATCAGGTGTGATGCGATGGAATGACTCCTGTTTAATCGCGCTGTCGTGCTTGATCTCCTGAAGTTGCTCCTGACTAGGCTCGGTGTACTGTTTCGCAACTGTGACCGAGATACTCGGATATCGGCCACGATGAACGCTTACTCTTCGCTCGAATGACAGTTCCGTTCCGCGCGAGGTACTTGCCGTGAGTGCAAGCGGATATGTCCCCGCATGAGTTTGCAGACTTACTCCGCCGATCCCGAACCACGTTCTAGTAGCCGAATCGTAAGCGAAAAAGATATCGTGCCCAAGCCAGCTTCCGCTGAGCGATTTGAGCGGCACAGGTGGATTGACCCGAAACAACACTGGAGCACCGTTGACCAGGAGTGACGGTTGCCAGTGGACGCTCCAGGATCTTTTTATCCCAGCTCCCTGTGCCAATGATGCTTTCGATCCAAAGGGGGGCAACACTGCAATCACCAAAACCAAGACCGCCCGCCCACAGGCACGTCCCAAGTATGTGTTCCATTTCTTCACAATTACGAGCCTAGCATCGCCTCAGGTAGGCGACGATATAATCCGCCACGTGAGTACCTGCCGAATCATCGCACTAGCCTTCGCTGCCGCTGGTTTCTTTCCGTCGGATCTTCCTCGAGAGTCGTATGGGTGGCGAAATAAAACGCTCAAATCGAGCATGCGGCAGCGCGCCACGGACATCCTGAAGCCAAAGCTCCGGGAGAGAAGACTGCCCAGGAAGCCAGCCGAGCGTCGGACTAGGTTTGTAACCGCAACTCCCATCCAGATATGAATTGACACTCGGCCCAGCCAACAATACTCTCCTTCGCAGAATTCCACGCTCACGAGAAATATGCTCTGTCCACATTGCGGATCGGAATCTTCTGACAAAGCCCGCTCCTGCCCAAGTTGCGGATATAAGTTCGTCATCGAAACCTCCTCGGACGCCCCTCCGGACACTGCTGCACAGGAACAGCAACTAAAACGGCTCTTCAAGGCAGTGTTTGTCCTGGTAATTCTCGCGGCGGTCTGGTGGCTCGCAACTAACCGGTTATCGAACCGGGAATCTCACCCTGAACAGAATCCAGCCATGATTTCCCAGCCCATTGCGACCGGACGAATCAGTGTGAATGCCAGGAACTTTGTAGCTTATCCATTTTCAGTTCCCGCCGGCTGTAAACAAGCGAAAGTGGAAGGTGATTTCGAAACATCTGCGGACGCCGTTGAAGTATTGATCATGGATGACAAGACCTTTGCAAATTGGCAGAATCATCTGCCTGCCACTCCTCTATACAGCAGCGGACGCTCGAATCACGCGAGCATTAGCCTTCAACTCGCACCCTCGGCGAAGCGGTACTACTTGGTTGTGAACAACCGCACCTCAGCGCGCCCGCAGATCATGCAAGCCAGACTGAACCTTGCCTATCGCATTCGATAGAGGAGAGCATACCTGTCTGTCATAGCACCTGGGCCAGTGGAAGGCTGGGCCGCAGCTGGCAAAAAAACAGCCGGGAAGCGGCGCCAGAATACAAGCCTGGGGCGCAAGCCCTGGGTCCAAATGGGAGCGAGGCCCGAAGGGGCGAAAGAGAAGTGACTCAGGAGACAGACCCTGACAAAACAAGTTTGGAACGGTGCTATTGAGGTTTGGGCACCGGACTGCTGGGTGCCTGAGTGTTCGGTGTTGGAGCGCTCGAATTTCCTTTGCCGGTGGTCTTTTTCTTGGGTGTCTTCTTAGGCGGTTCGGTGTCATCGACCACCACTTTTTTGGGTGGTTGAGAAGCGGCCGCTGCCTGCGCGTTCTGCAGAGCGGTGCGTAACCGGGCCAGTTCCCCTTCTTTGGAGGTCGCAAGCCCATCCATGCGATCGGCAAATCCTCGCCGCGCTCTCTCCATTGAGTTCAGATCATTCTCCAGCGCCTGAAACTCATCCTTTGATCCGAATGCACCCGCAGATTCCACAACCGACCCGAAAACGTCATACAGCGCGTCCAGGTTGCGATAAAGCTTGAACGTGGCTTCCAGATTTTCCGGTGAGTTGCGCAATTCAGTGATGATCTCCGGCAACGCCGTTTGCAGATTGCGCTGCACAGACTCCACATTGGCCTGAGCCTGGCGCTTGCCTGCACCATCAACTTTCCACTTTTCAATGCGCAATTTCGGCAGATCGGATTGCGTCGCCTGGGAAGCTTGTTCGAGCTGTGAGAGCAAAGAGTTGAGTTGATTGACCGACGCGTAGGGTACGGGTGGACCAGTTACTTGCGGAGGCGCTGCTGCTGCACCCATCGCAACGGCAAGCGACAGCAAGCATAATGCCGCCATAGAATATACCCTTCGAATCATTTGGCCCCGAGACAATCAGAATACTAATTTTCCGGTCATTCGCAAACCCTGCCGTCGTGATTGCCTCAATTTCGGCAGTCTTTGCGTTCTTTGCGACTTCCTTTGATCTTTGCGGTTTAGGCGTTGTCCATTCAAGGTCGTCGTCCATTCAAGGTCAAGGAACGCAGTCAACCCAGCCAATGAAGATGGACCCAGAATCGAATTGCGATATTAGCCCATGAGTGGCGTAATAGATGCTTATTCGCGGTGGTTTGACTATCGTTACAAGGTACGCGAAAATGCGATAGACGCGTCGCAATAATTG
>QIAA01000255.1 GCA_003224905.1 Acidobacteriota bacterium | reverse complement strand
AGCACGGCACGCCATTCACGAGTATCGGAAAGTTCGACGGGATCAAATTCGACGAGAGCGGGTTGTACAACTCCTCCCAGGATGTAACCGATAATTCTCTGTTGCCTCGCGACACTACAAGGCGCGACAGGAATAAAAGGCAAAACTTTTTTGCGTCTGTTGTTCAGCTGTAGGTACGTTCATCTAACCTCGGCAAGGCCCTGATGTGGCGTTTCAGCTCCGCCGTCCAATTCGTCACAAGAGTGATGGGGTTAGTTGCCCGCTTCGGCTGCGCCGGGGCTGATGGCAGGCCACGCTTTAACCCGTGCACGTGCGCCACGCGAAATAGAGGCCCTATTTTATGTCTGCATCAAGCGCGCTCTTGTCCGCTCACTTTTGACAAACAAGTGACATGGTCAGCGAATCCATTCCAGCAGCGCTGAATCAAACCTCTCAAACGCACTGAAAACAGTCTTCACGTAAACCCGCTGTTTTGGGTAGTGAACAAGGTACAACAAGGCATTTTGGAGCGAGCCTGATTCAGGTTCCCATGGGGTAGTGTGGTTGAAACCGACGGAACGGAACGCTCGAAGATTGACAGAAGAGCAGCACCTACACAATAAGGAGAAATCATGAAGAGGTATTTTTTGGGGCACTCGTTACGCTCAGCGGTGTGTTCGCGCTGGCTGCAGGAGCTCAGCCGGAGACAGGCGGCGCCGTTGGCTGGTCCCAACACTCTTCCAGGAGAAAGGCGGTGAGCCATTCCGACAAGTTTCTCCCCCGGGACGCGACATTCGTAGTGTGTTGCCTAGCGCTGACAGGAGCGCTGGCTTTTGCGCAAAACAGCAAGACCACCGTGAGATACCCCACTGGCCACGCGGTCTCTCAGTCTCTCAGAGAGCTGCCCATCGACGTACTCGGCCGTAGCGACGTGGAAGCCCCAGAACCCAAGCCGCTTCCGCTCCGCTCCCATGGTGTCCTGGCGCCATCAAAACCCGACCCAATGCTACAGCAGGAAATTCTTCCCAGCGTTTCCGCTACTAAAGGCATTGACTTCGACGGCACAGGGGCGCTGGGCTCCGCCCCTTCGGACGTCAATCTCGCCGTTGGACCCGGCCACATTGTGCAGACTGTAAATGTGCGCCTAGCGGTGTATAACAAGTTTGGCACGCTGCTCTCCGGTCCGACTAATCTCACCGCGTTCTTCGCCCCTCTGGGCGGCAACTGCGCGGCCAGGGCAAGCGATCCGATTGTGAACTATGACCGCCTGGCGGACCGCTGGGTCATCAGCGACATCGGCTTTCTCAGCACTTTCTCGGAATGCGTTGGGGTGTCGAAGACGAACGATCCGACGGGGGCCTACACTCTGTATGCCTTTTCCTTCGGAACCACTTTGAATGACTATCCTAAGCTGGGCGTTTGGCCTACCGTGACCAATAGCGCTTACCTGGTCACTTACAACCTTTTCTTGAACGGGCAGATTTTTAATGGTTCAGATCTGTGCGGTTTCGACCGGACGAAGATGTTGGCAGGGAACGCATCGGCAGCCCAGATTTGCAAGTCGACCCCGAACACCGAAGGCGGCTACTTGCCCTCCGATCTCGATGGTCCAACGCGTCCAGCAGACGGCACGCCAGGCCTTTTCGTGACCTGGCAAAACAACAATCCGGGCCAGTTACTCTTACGGAAGCTCACGCTGAACTTCGCGGCCGGCACCGCCACTCTGTCAGCTGCAACACCCATCAACGTAGCCAATTCCGCGCTGGCCTGCGGCAATGGTGGCACCTGCGTGCCACAAAAGGGGACCGCGCAGCCTCTGGATTCGCTGGGCGACCGGCTCATGTACCGGATGGGCTACCGGAAGTTCGCCGATCACGAGCGTGTGGTGATAAACCATTCGGTCGACAATGGCGGCCGAGTGGGGGTCCGCTGGTATGAGCTTCTGGATTTGAGCGGGGCCGTCAGGCTAAATCAGCAGGGCACGTTTGCTCCGGATACCACTCACCGGTGGATGGCAAGCGCCGCGATGGATAAGGCGAACGATATCGCCATTGGCTACAGCGCTTCGAGCAGCACTATCAATCCCGCGATTCGCTTCACCGGACGGATCCCGAGCGATCCAGCGGGCACATTGCAGACGGAAGCCAGCATTTTGGAAGGGGTCGGATCGCAGATCAACCTGAGCCGGTGGGGAGACTACACGGCGCTTCAGGTGGATCCTAGTGACGACTGCACGTTCTGGTACACGAACCAGTACGAGAAGGTGAACGGCTCTTTCAACTGGAGCTCCCACATCGGATCGTTCGTTTTCAGTAACTGCGATGGCGGCGGTCCGCCGACAGTGACGCTTTCCACCACGAAGTTGAGCTTCCCCAAGACTGTCATCCGTGTGACGAGTCAGCCGAAGAGTGTCACGTGGAGCAACACCGGAACGGCAACGCTGAACATTTCCAGTATAGCCGCGAGCGGTGATTTCGCTATTTCTAATAACACATGCGGATCGACTGTATCGGCGGGTGCGAGCTGCGTGGTAAGTGTGACCTTTACGCCGACTGCGAAGGATTCGCGCCAGGGCAACTTGACGTTTAACGACAATGCGCCGGGGAGCCCGCAGATCGTGGCATTGGTAGGAACCGGAACGGCAATCAAGCTGACGCCGTCCTCCTTAAACCTCGGGACGGTGACGCTGGGCAATAGCAGCTTGCATCAAACAATCACCGTGACCAACGTGAGTAATGCGACTGTAACGCTCACTAGCATAGGCATTGCCGGCCTAAATCCAGCGGACTTCTCCCTAACGTCCAATACGTGCGGACCCACGCTCGCTGGAGGTGCTAGTTGCACTCTTGGCATCAGGTTCAAGCCGACTGCGACGGGCATACGCAAAGGCACTCTGCAACTGAAGGACAACGGTGGCGGCAGCCAGCAAACAGCAGCGCTGAATGGCACCGGGGCCTAGCCTCGAATCGGCTCAACACCAAAATGGGTGGGCATCGGTACGTGATTTTCAGTCAGAAGAAGACAATGTCCCGATCAATGTAGCGGATTGGTTCCCGAAT
>QIAA01000079.1 GCA_003224905.1 Acidobacteriota bacterium | reverse complement strand
CGGACCACGAGTGCCGGTATCCAGAACTGATGCCCATCTCTTACAGCAGTTCGCGACCGCGTTGACTGGCGCCATGCTGCACACCGCGATCAGGCGCGTCGTGGTCGAGTCGGTTGCCTTCCTCTTTAAGGACGCGATCATCCCGCCCGCCTACTTTTTTGGGAAACTCCTTTTTCCCGGGATTGTTGCCGACGCATCCGCTATGGAGGGGGTGTTTGAACAGAGCGGACTGGACTGGACCATAGCTCGCCCACCCGAACTCACAGACAAGCCTTACACCGGGAAATATCGCGTACGAGAGGGGCACCTTCCTCTTTTTGGCTTCAGAATTTCCCGCGCGGATGTCGCTGACTTCATGCTCAGGACTGTTGAGGACGGCTCCTCGATCGGAAAGGTAGTAGGCATCTGTAATTAGTCCGAAATGATGTCGTCGGTCACTTGAACAGGGGAGCTCTTTATTGGGTGACCAGATCAGGCCAGCAGAAGTAGTCGAATGAAAGAGCACGAGGACGCATCGCGTATCGCAGATACCACAACTGTTAAGACCTCTAATCCGCCCGATCTAAGCAGGCTGGTTCATCACTACCGTCAATGGTCAGAGCTCGATGATAAAAAGTTGCAATTGCGGCAGGCCAAGCAAGATTCAGAATCGGCGGCGATCACGTTCACAACAAGGTGCGACGCTCTCGAATCGAACGTTAAGACCCAAAAACAAGAAGTTCCGGGGACAGTCCGGGCGACGTGTTACTTTCACAAACAGTTTCGCCATCGAGGGCCACTACTTCAATTTTTCCACTGCGGGCCAGTGGCTCTGGGATGAGCTGACACTCGCCTTGGCCTCTAGCCAAAATCCGTACCCGATCGTTGAGGCCATTCAAGAGACCGTGCTGGAAGCCACCGCAGAGAGCGCGGCTCAAGCTGAAAAGAATGGCAGCATGCCGCGCACTCTCGGAATATGCGTGCGCCATCGGCCGCCCCGGCCATTAACGTAAAGCCAGTGAGCGGCGGCATCGAAATCGCCGTCCGTTACATCACGCGCGCCAACGAGCGTTATCAGTTGCGTTCCAAGTTATATGAGGCTGCTATGAATTTGATCAGCAAGAAGCACGCGCAAGAACCCGTGTCCGTCTCCGAAAAACGAGATCCAAAACCTGCCTGACACTTTGGCGGAGCGAGCGTCAATTCAGTTGTGAGTACCTTTGCGTTGTGTACGATTCAGGGCGCAAAATGAAGCCTTCATGCCGCCTTTTTTCGCAGGCGACTCAAGATCCGCGCGGATATTCCTAGCAAGGCAGCAGTTTACCGACTACCAGCCAATACGAAAGGCCAAGGAATCCGGGACTCATGAACCGCTCTCGAACCACAATAAGGTTTGCTCGGCGTCAGCCTGAGGTTGGAATTTGCTCTAGTCGCTGGCGAAAGTACTCCTTCCAACTTTCAGGTAATGCAGGAACTCGCAAGGCACGCTGCACCCAATCCACATCGGCATCGTTATATCTTTTCTCAGCGTACAAGCGAGTGATTTCCGAAACCGGAACGCTGTTCGGGTCGTGACTGATACTTCTTATTTCATCGCCAGCGCCAACCTCTCCCTCACGAGTAACAGCGAGGTAGAATCCCGTTCGGCGGCTCACGAAGAAGCGTTTTACCATGTCGTCTGCTTCAAATCTGATCCCAAGCTTGTAGCAAGGGAGCCGAGGCTGCGTCACAACCACTTCCGCCGAACCCACGGAGAACTGATCGCCAAGATGGACTGAGTCTTCCAACAAGCCCTCGAGCGTAAAGTTCTCCCCAAAGGAGCCCATCGGCAACGTGCGACGCGGCAGCTCCCCTCTCCAGTATTCGTAGTGTACGAGTGGATAGCAGTAGACCGCCTTATATGCTCCCCCATGGACAGTAAGATCTGCCTGCCGATCACCGCCCAAATTTAGCTTGCGCAAGACAACACGCCCGTCTACAGGTTGCTTGAAAATTCCGGTTGTCACAGTCCTTCCGTGCCACGTCACTTCTCGGGGAAGTCCTGTGTTCACCGATATCAGCTTCATCGGGTGCGCTGGTCCTATCTGTCGCGGGGGATGTTCGAGCTGGCTCATCGGGCAGTATATCGGGTTACCCTAGCCAGGCGGAACGTTGGCTCACAGGCCAGAGATCCTCCTGTTTGCATTGAAGTTTTTGAGTAGATCGGTTTCGGCCGATGATGTGAGAAGTGCTTTAGTGGAGGCGCGCCTCCCCCTTTGTATCGCGGGACATGAACTCAGGTCCATAGAAGGAGATGACTGGCCAAGCTGTGAGATCTCTTAACTCTCTCCGGGTGTGAATAAGAGAATCTCGGTCTCGCCTTTAATCGCCAAGGAACGGCGGCGAATCTACTTTGCGTGGAGACGAGTTTATCGCGGCCATCAGCGAGAGCGAAATGGCGCTTCTTCTCGAGTGCACGCCGCAGTGTGCTCGAAAAGTGCTTGACACGGCCGACATTGTTAGAGACGGCGATTTTACGAGTGTGAGAACGCCATAAACAAAGCCCCTCCCGATCCACCGCGGTTTTCCCGCCTTCGAGGGCGACGAACCTCTACAGCACGACACCGCCGCAGGCCTGAATGTTATGCCCGGTGATCCACTTGCCCTGCTCGCTGATCAGAAACGCGACGACATCCGCAATGTCGTCCGCCTGTCCAAGTCGACCCAAAGCGGCCATCTGTGCTCCCATCTTTCTCCACTCGGGATCTTGCGGCAACATGTCGGTCTCCGTGAAGCCGGGGGACACGGTGTTGACTGTGATGCTGCGCCCTCCCAGTTCCTTGGCGAGCGCCCTGGCGAATTGCTCGCCCGCTGCCTTGCTCCCCACGTACACAGCGAAGCCCGGAAGGCTCATCGCCGTGGAGCACGAAGAGATATTGATGATCCGCCCTCCGTCACTCATGCGACGTGCGGCTTCCTGAAAAGCAAAAAAGGCTCCCTTCGAGTTCAGCGCGAACGCCGCGTCGAACTCGTCCTCAGTGACTTCAGCTATGGGGTGCGGCTGAAACCAACCCGCATTGTTCACCAGAATATCGAGGCGACCGAACTGGTCTAGGGTCTCCTGGAAAAGGCGGCGAACATCGGCGATCTGGCTCATGTCGGCCCGCACAGCGAGTGCGCGCCCTCCCGTGGCCTCAATCGCCGAAACGACCTCCCTAGACTTGTCGGCGTTCCGGACGTAGTTGACCACCACGGACGCGCCATCCTTGCCCAGACGCTCGGCGATGGCGCGCCCGATACCTCTTGAACTCCCAGTGACAATTGCGACTTTTCCAGTAAGAGGAGCCATACACTTCACCCTCCTTGGCGAGCACTCCAACGCGGCAGTTTATGGCGGAGGCGGCTCAGTGGATGAGTCGGCTTTTCGGAGAATGAGTCGAAAGGGTGGCCTTCCGGCACATTTCCGCGGGACGAAATGCCCCTGGAGGGGCATTTCATCCTTGCAGAGACCTACTTATGCTGCCTTGGCGCGCGCGGCTGAATAGTAATTCTTAACTGCTTTCTCGATCCCCGGTGTTGCTTTTTTCAGATCTTCAAGGTTCATGGCCGGATGGAATTCGACTTGCGCGTTGAAAGCAAGGAACCACGGTTCGGCCACGGCCGGAATTTGTGAAGTGTCTTTCAGATCAAAGACAACGAACCCTGTTCTCTTGCCATTCTCTTCGGCGAAATACGCCGCTTCGGGCTTTAATTCATTGAGGATCGATTCAATGGTTTTGGGCAACGTGCCGTCACCAATTGTGGCGTTACCAGTTTCAACAGGAATCGAGACCTTCAGCAAACAGCGCATAAAAACTCCCCCTTTCAGGGTGGGTTGGCTTGGAAAATAAGTTGTCCGTAAAGGCGAAGAGATCCCAAGTTTAGCTCAGATTCGAGGAAGATGCGGACCGACGGGGTGACCCTAGGGGATTCAAATGATCACGCGCTTTTATCTAACGTGACGGTAGTAGCACGCATTGTCGATACCTTCTGCTCCGGGAAAAAGACTGCGAAACAGGTCCCGCTTCGCCGGGGCTGCGTGCTGCTCCGCACCCGAATCCAGCCTTCGTGTTTATCGAACAATCCCCTGCAGATGCTGAGTGGTGTGTTATATCTGCTCGGTCGAAGTACCGGCCTGGGGGAGGCCGAGCGCCAACATTTGGCCACGGCGCATACCGAACTGGAACGCACCTAACCACGGGCATATTGGGTTTTACCGCCACTCCCCGTCACCAGTGGAGGTCAAGATCGGCGATGTCCTCGATAACGTGCTGAACTTTTACGGCCCAGCCATTCGGCCCGGCAAGGTTATCGTCGAGAAGCGATACGACTCGAAGGACGTGATACGCGGCTTTCCCAGCGAGATTACCCAGGTATTCTCCAATCTTGTGGAGAATGCGCTGGAAGCTTTGACCCCGGGCGGAATACTCCAGTTGCACGTTTTAGCTTCTCGAGATTGGAGAAACCCGACAAGGTGCGGCGTTCGTGTTTATATTGCGGACAACGGACCGGGTATTTCTGGTGAAGATCGGCGAAGAATTTTCGAGCCATTCTTCACCACAAAAGGTGAGAAGGGTACTGGTCTTGGTCTGTGGGTTGCAAAAGGGATTGTCGCGTCCTCGTCTTCGGAGTGAATGCGATTGTAGGATTTCTTGCCGACTCACTCGTGTACGGCCCTGGATATAGTTTTACCGTGAAAAGCCACAATGGAACTGCAATCAGTTGGCATGATGCGGCGCAGGTTCGTCTGGTATCATTCGGCCTCAACGAGGCCAAACGCTTCATTGGCCTATTCGCTGGCTGCCGTGCTGTTTTGCTGGATCCTCCTGTGGCTTCTCTGGCGAAAAGAGATTTTCATCAAGGTCTAACACCATGCCGACTCCGCGAAAGATTCGTGGTCCATTCTTAACTTTCCGAATTGCCCACCATCTATCCACGATTCGGCGTGATCATGATTCAAAACGCTCTCAACACCCTCAGGAGTCCATGCGCTCTTCCAGCAGTACGGCCACGGTGTCGCCTACTTCTTTTCCGATCGCTTCGCGTACGTCTGCCCTTACAGGCAGTTTATGCGTGTCTTCACCCAGGGCCATAAAGGAACTCTGAATGGATGACCATCGATCTTGCCCCTGACCTTTACCAAGCCACGCGTTCCAAAAAACTCGACCGAACCAGGCCAGATCACATAGCACAAAAACGAGTGGCCTCCTCAAGGGAGCCGGCTGCCCGCAACTTCCCCGCCACGGTACGAGTCTTTGAAGGTGTATGAGCACCGAGGATGAGCGCAAAGCCCTTTCCCGCTCACGCGCGCGCTTGCTCGCGCTGAAGCAACATTCGATAGCACGTCAGGAAGCGCCGGCCGATACCGTATTCACGAGGGGTGTGGGAATCCCCCCTGCGAAACGCTATCCCCGGCATGCAATTGACTAAGTGATAGCGCCGGCCTAACATTCGACCTCTGTGGTTAAACATGATCGGCAAGGTCATTTCCCACTACCGCATCGAGGAACAGTTGGGAGGCGGCGGCATGGGGGTGGTGTACCGCGCCCAGGATCTAAAGCTGGGCCGCAGTGTGGCGCTGAAGTTTCTTCCCGCTGAACTGGTCCGCGAACATCAGGCTTTGGAACGATTTCAACGCGAGGCCCGGGCCGCATCTGGCCTGAATCATCCCAATATTTGCACGATTCACGAAGTGGATGAGTGGGAGCGACAGCCTTTCATCGTTATGGAGTTTCTGGAGGGGCACACCCTTAAGCACAGCGTCCTGGGCAGGCCACTGAACAGCACGCAAATCCTCGAAATCACGATTCAAATTGCCGACGCACTGGATGCGGCGCACGAGTCTGGAATCATCCATCGCGATCTGAAACCCGCAAATATCTTTGTGACCCGCCGCGGGCAGACCAAGGTGCTGGATTTCGGATTAGCCAAGCTGATCGCGAACCCGCGGCATGTTGGTGAAGAAGCTGGTGCCTCCGCCTTACCTACACTCACGGGAAGGGACCTGACCAGCACCGGAGTCGCACTGGGCACAGTCTCCTATATGTCACCGGAACAAGCCAGAGGAGAAGAGCTCGATGGCCGCAGCGACCTCTTCTCGCTCGGCGCTGTGCTTTACGAGATGGAAACAGGAAGGCCCGCGTTCGGGGGTGGCACCACGGCCGTGATCTTCGAGGCAATCCTGAACCGCACGCCAGTGCCAGCGCTACGCGTAAATCCTGACCTAGTGCCGGATCTAGGCTGGGTCACCGCGAAACTGCTGGAGAAGGACCGCCGTTTGCGTTATCAATCAGCCGCTGAACTGCGGGCTGACCTGAAGCGCATCAAGCGCGACACAGAATCTGCGGGCGTGCCCGCCATGGTGACTTCGTCACGGTCCAAGATCCGGTGGAATCGCAAGACGTTGAGTATCGCCGGAGGTGTGGCTGCGTTGCTCGTTCTGCTATTCGCACTTGTTCCGCGCGCCTGGTATGGGCGGCTTTCCGGCGGAATAGGATCTGCTCGCATTCGTTCCATCGCGGTGTTACCGTTCGCGAACATCAGCACCGATTCCGGTCTCGAGTACCTTGCTGATGGGGTAACCGATGGAATCATCAGCAGTCTCTCGCGAGTCCCGGAGTTGCGGGTAATGGCACGCAGCACAGTATTCAGCTACAAGGGCCACGACGTGAGCGCGCAGAAAGCCGGGCAAGACCTCAAGGTGGACGCCGTCCTCCTGGGAAAGATCGCGCAACGTGGCGATACTTTGACTATTCAAACCGATCTGGTGAATGTAAGCGATGGCTCGGAAATATGGGGAGAACAATACAACCGGAAAGTTTCGGACCTGATTGGCGTCCAGGAAGATATTGCCAAAGAAATCTACGACAATCTGAGGCCCAAACTCACAGGCCAGGAACCGCACCAGCTGGCGAAGCGCTATACCGAGAATCCGGAGGCATATCAGCTTTATCTTCAGGGATTGTTCCACTGGAATAAATGGACAGAAAGCGGCTTCCGGAAGGCAATTGATTATTTCAACCAGGCGGTGCAGCGTGACCCGAATTATGCATTGGCCTATGCTGGGCTCGCTGAAGCTTACAATTTTCTCGGGGACTCCGGCTACGTGGATTCAAAGCAGGTCTGGCAGAATGCCAAGGCTGCTTCCATGCAGGCTCTGAAAGTTGACGACAGCCTGGCGGAAGCGCATACAGCGCTGGCCCTGGTGCGGGAGAGTTACGATTGGGACTGGCCCGGAGCCGAAACCGAATTCAAGCGCGCGATTCAGCTCGATCCGAACTCGGCAACTGCTCATCATTGGTATGGCGACTTCCTGACGCGAATGGGTCGCTTCGAAGACTCCAGACAAGAGCTCAAGAAAGCACAGGACCTCGATCCCCTGTCGCTTCTGATCAACACCAGCGTGGGGCGGGAATTGTATTATTTGCGGCAGTACGAGGCGGCGACCCAGCAACTGAAAAAAGCTCTGGATATGGACCCGAACTTTGTGCCGGCCCAGCAGGCGATGGAAGCAGCCTACGCCCAGGGGGGAATGTATAAAGAGGCCATTGCCCAGCGGCAGAGAGTTCTGACGCTTTCCGGGAATCCTGATCTGGCGGCCGCCATTGGCGAGGACTATCGCAAGTCCGGTTATACCGGTGTCTTGCAGGGCTGGCTTGAAGGATTAAGCGAAGTTTCGCGGCGGGGCTATGTTTCCCCTTACAATCTCGCTCAAATCCATGCTCGGCTTGGAGAGAAAGAACAGGCACTTTCAGTTCTGGAACAGGCCTACACTGAGCGCGACAGCAAACTGAGCTTCGTCAAAGTGGACCCGGTGTTCGACGAAATTCGCTCTGACGCGCGATTTCAGCAAGTGCTAAAACAATTGTCTTTCCCTGACTAGGACGGGAGTACCTAGCGCAGGGGATATCCCGCCTCACCCGGCAAGTGGCCGTCTACTCGAACTATCTTGGAACCAGCACGGACCTCGCGTGAGTCAATGAACGCAATCGCGCCGGGCACTGCGGTCACCAGTTCATTCGCCATGTCATTGGAATAGACCACCTTGGGTGCGGTTGCGGCTTCCGCGCGAAAGATCTTTGCGATCCAGTATTGTTTGAACTGAGCCTCCGACATTTGATAGATGATTTTCAGGACCACATTTCGCTCTCGAGCTACCGGCGCCCGAATAAGCAGAACTACCGGAAGATTGCTCGTCCAGTATTGGCGGTCACCAAGAAATACCTTGCGCACTTCTGCCATGGTGAGATTGCCGACGGGCGTATCAGGATGGACCACCACGGCAATATCGACGTCGCGGCTACTCTGAGCGGCGAGATTCGTAAGGGGAGAAAAACACAGGCAGCCGAACAGCAGTACTCTAAATCGGGTCTTGCAGTTGGCGCTCATATTTATCGTTAGAAGGTGAACGCAGTCTGAAGGAAAACGCCGTTGATGCGGGGCTCATCCGTGCCCACGCGATCGTTTCGATACTCTCCTTTTAAAGCAGCGTAGTTGGTGATGTCGTAACGCAAACCAACGGTTGAACCGACCAGGTCGGATACGACCGGCACGCCCGTGAAATCCCAAACGGGCTCGTTCGTCGGCCTATGAATATACTCGAAGCGGTAATACGGCTTCCATTTGTTCTCCTGGAAACGAAGCCGGTACCCAAGTTGTACGTAAAAAGCCTGGCTATTAAAGGTTCGGGAGGTTTGCAGATCGCGGTGGTGCACATTAAAGAATTCTGAAAGAACTTCGGGGTGTTCTTTCGTCCAGACCAGGTGCGCAGATTCAATTGCCTCGCTGAAATTTTGTCCGGGCACAGGAGTAAGTTTGTCGCGGTAAACCGACCCGCCGAACTGAAACCCGTAGAAACGCGCAGGCCGGGAAAAGACAGTCGCCACCCAGGCACGGTTGTTGTTGGCATCGCCGCTGTCGCCAGCCCTGCTAAACACCGAAGAACGGCCGTTGCCAAGACCTACGCTGTAGCCTAGTCCAAGCCCGCCCGAAGGGACATTACCTTCGGCGAGTAAACCGACAAAGTGCACGGGTATGAATGATCCGCCGATCTGCACCATTTCCGGCCGACTAATGGTGGTCTGTAACCAGGCGCCATGGTGGAAGGCAGCATTCCAATACCCTATCGGCGTGTGATATTTGCCAAAGGACATTTTGAAATAGTCGTTGTAGTCATAACGGATAATGGTACGTTCGAGTTGCAGGTCGTAACCTGTGGGCCGAGCCGTGAACGTGACCTCACCGAAGTAGCTCACCTTTTCCGAAAGAGGAGAGGCGAAGTGGAGATCAAACTGGCCGAGGTTAAAACCGCTGATAGAACCTTTCTGGTCCGTTGAGGAGAAATTTACGTCGCCGAAACCCCTGATTTGCAATGAGGGATAATGCCTCTCCACTTCCTGAGCGAAGGTTCCGTGCTCCGGATGCTCAGCGCGCATTGGTGAAGGTGAAGGCTGAGCCGGTGGCTTCAGTTTTGGTGGTGCCTCCGTGGGCATGGGCTGGGGGGGCGTTGCCTCTGCCGTCAGAGGCTGAGGTTTACTTCGTTGGCGATCACGCTCCTCCAGTTGATCGATCCGGTTTTCCAGTTGCTGGATACGCTGCAGCAGGGATTGGATCGTGGGCTCGGGCTGAGTTGATGCCGGCGCAGCTTGTCCGCACACTAAGCCACTACTGATCACAGCAAATATTAGAAGAGAGAACAAACGATTGCGCATACTTCGCCTCCAGCATTGATCGGACGATCTTTTTTGCATACTAGAAACCTGAAAGGAATAAGTCCGCTAGTCTATTCGGTGGAGCACCATTTGGGAAAGCATGGTTGCACGCCAGGGGACAAGGATGCGTTAAAACAAGATCAATGGTTCCGCGTCGGACCAGGTCCCACTAAAGAAGTTGGAACACCGGTGTTGCGAAGGCGATGTTAGTCAGAACCCCGGTCGCAGCAGATCGTGTTCGGATCGCAGCAGCAGCTAGGGCGAGATGGGGCAAGGTGAGAACGGGAAAGAAGTGAAGCTCGGTGCTAAAACTAACTTGCCGTGCCAGGGTTGCTAGTTCATATCTTAAAGCTTTCGCAAAATACCATAGTTTTTCGGGATTCAGGTTGTTGCTCCAACGTAAGGGAGAAGTGAGGTAATGTAGTCCGGCAGGACGGCGGAGTTCTGCTTGACGGTCACTGCTTCATGGCAGAATAATTCTCGCGCGAATTTATCCGATCAGGATCCGCATTACGTTACCGCGCGCATCGCCGGGCTGCGATAGACAAGTGGCTCTCAGGCCGAGATCGCCCTTGAACAATCAGGACAAATTTTGTGCGTGACTTTCGCTTCCGAGTGTGCTCTGACGTAGTATTCGAACGGTTGCCAATTTCCCCGTTCATCCCGTATCTTTTTGCAAGACAGGCAAATTGGCAAAAGTCCCTCAAGCGTGTGGATATTCGCCTTAGCTGCCTTGAGTTCTCGAAGTGTCCGCTCCCTTTCGGCCTCGGCGCGGTCTCGTGCTGCCAGTGATCGCTCCAACCGCTTGAGGTTGCGCCGCAGCTCAAGTTGCGCCAGCACTTGTCGGCTTAGAGCTCGCAGCGCTTCCAACTGCTCGGAGCTTAGCTCGCGAGGCACTTGATCGAGTACGCACAACGTTCCGAGTGCCTGGCCATCCGTCATCAAGGTTGCACCTGCGTAGAAACGGATTTTAGGTTCAGTGACGACCAAAGGGTTTTCTGCAAAGCGCTCGTCCTCAGAGGCATCCGGCACGACAAGAACGTCCGCTTGGAGAATTGCGGCGGCACAAAAAGCAATGTCCCGAGAGGTTTCGGTAACGGAAACACCCACTTTCGACTTGAACCATTGTCGGTCAGCATCGATGAGGCTGATCAACGCTATTGGGGTTTGGCATACGTAGGAGGCTAACAAGGTGAGATCGTCAAAAGAAGCTTCGGGGTCGGTATCGAGAATCTCATAACCCCGGAGTGTTTCAAGTCTTTGTTTTTCATTATCGGGTTTGGCGGGAATCATCGCTGGCCCCCAGCAGCTCGCATCCGAGTAAGAGCGACTCTACCTCCGTTTACACTGGAATTCAACAAGGCGGTTAATACCCAGCCAGCCCGGCCTTCAGCTAGACAGAAAACGTGAAGGGATTTCTATGCCACTTAGCGGGCACTGGCGATGCGCTAACACATAAATGCCAGGGCAGCACCTCGGAATGCGCCAAATCGCAGCCAATTTGCGCCACGACCGCAGGTCTTAAAAACCTCCGTGGGTCACGACCCGGGCTTACGCTAACCTACGTCGCGATTGACGTCTGCTGGCGAGGGCCGGTAGCCGACTACTTGCTCACAAACGACATCGCCACTCAACTCTAACTCCGCTCCGTCGCATTTCGTCGATATACCCAAACCGATGTCTGAAAAAAGCACCCGTCCGTGGATCCGCCGATCTTGCTTAATTATTTATGTGCTTGTAATTTTCACCAGTGCCTTCGAAATGATGGGGACGTTCTCAGATGTACACTGGGCACCCGCGGATAAGGTAATCGCTGCTGTCGCACCATTCGACATAGTCAATACCTACGGCTTGTTCGCGGTAATGACCACCACTCGTCAAGAGATCGTCATTAGGCTCTGAGGATGGGACGAGGTGGCTAGCTTATGAATTCAAGTACAAACCAGGAGACTTAGCGCGGCGTCCGTCGTGGGTTGCCCCACATCAACCCAGGCTTGATTGGCAAATGTGGTTTGCGGCGCTCGGAGACTATCACAGCAATCCTTGGATTCTTCGTTTCATGATGCGACTATTGGAAGGTTCTCCCGAAGTCGTACATCTCCTGCTCAGCAATCCGTTCCCTGATGGCCCACCTCACTATTTGCGTGCCGTGCTCTATCAGTATCAGTTTACGAATTCATATGAGAGGCGCAAAACTGGTAACTGGTGGAAACGGCAGCCACGAGGAGAGTACGTTCCGGCAATCTCCTTACGGACTCTCTCTGCGGTGAACACTCTGAATCTCGTAACCTCCAATGAATCTCAACATATTGCTTTGCGCGGTGTTTGGGATTGTCATCCTGGCTTTCGCCCACAATCGCATTCCTTCGCTGCGCCGCTTGGCGCAAGATATTGAGGATATGGAAGCGTTAAGGTTCTTTGGCGGTGAAGAAGGCGATGTCGACCTTAGCCAGGGGTGAACGCTATCAGGGGTGAACGCTATCTATGATGGGAGAGGAGATTGCTATGCACTTCGAAAACTTCACCTTCGGCTCCATTCAGATCGACGGCACCA
>QIAA01000258.1 GCA_003224905.1 Acidobacteriota bacterium | reverse complement strand
ACTCGCCGTCACTCGTGGTCCGCATTTTGTAATGGGTTGCTTGCGTGTTGAAGTTCGTGCCGGACTTCATGCGCGGAGACGCAGAGAGCGGAATGCCCAATCCCGTGATTTCAGCCCGAAGCTGTTTGCTGCCCCAATACACTTTGTTGTTGACGGTTTGCCATGTCTTCTTCACAGGGTTGAGTGTCGTGTAAACCGTGATGCGCGTCTTCTTGCCGTTCTTTTGTGTATGTGAGTTCACGTCCTGAATCGCCAATGCCAATTTATCGAGATCATCGAAGAAGCCTGAAATCGTCGTCGGATAGTCGAGATGTGTTTGGTGGAAAGCACGCAGTTCGACGATGTCGCTCGCTTCGTACAGAAGGGCGAGACCCTGGCGAATCTTCGAGAGTGCGTTGTCGTCACTATTCATGCATCACCTTTGAAGTGCTTCGGGTACGAGCCCGAATACCACAGGCACCCGCGAAACGGGAGTTCACGCAACCCATACCAGTGGCGCAACCCAGGGCCCCGGCCCGTCGACGCACAGTCAGCACCGCCCATGGCCTCAAGCTTATTGACGACCAGGTTTCCGACGTTCCTTTTCTTGCCGCTTTCGCGTCCGATGCAGCGACTCAAAGTGCCCACAATACTGGCTGCAGTATTTCCTTTTGTGCTTGCTGGTGATCTCGAAGAATTTACTACAATCCGGGACGAGCACACATGCGGAACTTAGCCCCGGTCGTCCACTCGAAAATTGCAGACAGTATCCGATTGGCCGACATGATCCAGGCCAGATTGCAGCGCTAAGAACACTTGTCCGAAGCACGTTGTTCGGCCCGCGTCATTCAGACGCCTTTCACCGGTCTGCAGAACAAATGAGGCTGCAGGATAATCAAAGACATGCCAGTAATGGTCGAGATGCACAACACAGGAGATTCCGGAGCAGGTTCGGAGATCGTTGCGATGATTGAACATGTCCTTTGTGACAAACCAGGAGATTGGCGAATCTCCATTGCCGGTTCGCGGGAAAATGATAAATGGGAGATGAAAATCGAAGGACCGAAAGGATTCGAGCGTTCGTACACCCTGACCCGTGGTGCCGGAGAGCACCAGCCTGCGGCCATCCGCGACTTGATCCTTAAGCTGCTACCGTCGGGCACATAACAGGAACTCGTAAATTCGACCGGCTGTTCTGGCCAGCAAAACGGGACGAAGAGTGGCGGAGTTGCTAAGTTAGCTCCTCTTGCAACTCGTGAACCTTCCCATCGGACGGCTCTGTTGATCGGTACAACCCTATCAGGTTATCGTCCCCCTGCTGGCCGCTTAGGCACCAAGAGGCAGGAAGAGGAAAAATGTGGAAGTCGTTGGCGCGAACGGCAGGATTTCTAGCTTATTTTTTCATCACGCTGGAAATGCTGTTTATGATGACTCCCTTCGCGCTCTACTACTATTCTGCCTATGCTCCTTTGCTTTCCGCGCCTTCCAATTTCCCGGCTGCTGCATGGTTGCCAGCGTTTTTTCTACCTCATCTCTCGACAGAGATCGTACCCAGCATCGGCGGTCTGGTCTTTCTTGTCGGCCTGGTCGGATTCTTGGGGGGCGCCGGTCAGATTTATTACGCGAAATTCCGCAGACGCGGCGTGGTAAAGAGCGGCTTCTATAAGCGCGTCCGTCATCCCCAGTATTCGTTTCTGGCGCTGGCAGGGCTTGGTCTGCTCATCGTCTGGCCGCGTTTTATCCTGCTCATCATTTATATCCATATGCTTTGGTTTTATTTCCTGTTGGCGCGCAGCGAAGAAGAGCGCATGCAATCACGATACGGGGATCTGTACGTCGCGGCTATGCCAGGCACCCCCATGTTCCTGCCGGGAGAACCAGGCAGACGGTTGGTACAGCGGTTGCTCGGCTGGGTCCGCAATCGACGGCTGAGACTCTTTGCCATTTACTGCGTGTCGCTGGTGGCTGCGATCGGAGGAGCCTTCACGTTACGGCAATTAAGCCTTCACCTGATCACTCATTTGAATTCTTCGGGCGGAGTTGCGGCCATATCATTTTTGCCTGGCGACACAACGGAGCTTGACGTCTTGGTTCAGTTAGCCAAGGCTGATCCGGCAGTTCAGGATCGGCTTAACAAAGCAGATGGCCGGATCCTGGTGCAGGCTACGGAAGGAAAGCCGTCCGTGGTACACGTGATGATTGATGCGGGAATGATGCGGGCACGAGCGAAAAACCTGCCCTTGGCTGAGAAAGGAATCAAATTGGTGTTCTTGCAGCGGAAAGATCAGTATTTGGACAAGGGCCCTTTTGAGGCTGGTGTTCGTTGGCAACCTGTTTTCATTGTCGAGGTGGAGGACCAAAAGGCATCGCGTCTGATAGACCTTAACCACGCATCTTTCCCGGGCAACCCTTTAATGCCGATTTTCTAATCCGCGCACCAGGAGCCCTCACCTGCAAAGGCTAACCGCGCAGTGCTTGATCAATCTTCTCGGAGTCGAATCCCACGATGACCGAGCCATCAATGACAATCACCGGAGTGGTCATATATCCGAGTTTCTTGAGATCGGCCAAGGCGTCAGGGTCCTGCGCAATGTCCCTCTCTTGAAACTTTATGCCCTTTTGCGAAAGATACTCTTTCACCTGGTTGCAGAACATTCACCCATGCTGGGAATAAATGACGATGTTCTTCGTCACTTGTCACCTCCCGCTGGATTTGTGCCGGTGGCTAGCAAGCGCTGGATGGCATCCTTCGCTCCGCGAATCACGTCCCGGACCGGGTGGTCAGAATAAACCGGCTTCGGTGGAGCATCTTGCCATACTGTTCCCGGCGCATATACCGCGATGTAGTCCCACACCACGGTTGAGCGGTTGCTCTCTCCGAGCAAGTTAGACAAAGCCCGTTTCCGATCCCAATACTGGGAGGCGCGCAGATCGGGAATCCGCGCTAATGCAGCGGTCGAAGGAGCTGTGAAATCGGTTGCCAATACCGGCTCCCAGATCACAAAAACGCGCACATCCTTGCTATTGATTTCCCGCAGCAATTTCCCTGTTGCAGAGGCCCCCTGCAAACAATAGGCTCAAGTGGGCGAGAGCATCACGACGACGCGAATAGAAGACGCTGAGTCGTTGAACGCGCTCTTCAGCGGCGTCAGGTCGCCCGAAGAAAAGCGCACCAGAGGCGGCTGTCCTTTGGGCGTCGCGCTGCCGCCGTAGAAATAGTACGCAATCCCAAACGCAAGAGTGCGAGAGAACTGGGCCACCGAGCTTTTCGGGGACTACAATCCCGAAACCATGCTGATCCGGGTGTGGATGCGGACGGCGGTGCGTAAGGAGATCACCTCTTTCGGAACATTCCTGAGCACCCTCTGCCACGAATTCTGCCACCACCTCGACTATCAGCAGTTCGGGTTTCGCGGCTCGTGGCATACGCGTGGCTTCTACGAGCGCACCGCTGCGCTTTACCACCATGCGCGGGGAACGCTGCCGAAGCGATTATTCTGGGTGGCAGTGCCGGGCGGTCGGT
>QIAA01000078.1 GCA_003224905.1 Acidobacteriota bacterium | reverse complement strand
TTAACATCGATGCCAATCTCGTTCGCCGACGCTAGCCGTTCTATTCCAGATATGAGCAACTCTCATCCTCGCACGCGAAGCGTTAAAAATATCGATACTGTGCAAACGTGCGTGCAGCAGAATTGGCCAGACCGTTGGCCTCGCTGTTGTAGTCACGGCCAAGGTGAGATATCGAGAACTCGAACGTGCGAGCCAACTTTCGACAGATCCAATGGAGGGAGTAGAGGCGGGGGCTGCGGCAGGTGTACTCGCCTGTCATCTGCTTCACTATCACTTCAGAATCGGAATAGACATGAAGAACTCTTGCATTGAGGGATAGGGCACATTGAAGAGCTTCCAGCAGGGCCACGTATTCGGCCACGTTGTTATCCTGGTGACCGATCCATTTGGCAATTCGAAGCTTCCCGCTCTTGGAACCCTCAATCACGACTCCAATACCCGATGGCCCCGGGTTTCCCAGGGATCCGCCGTCCACATAGGCTACGAGAGCAGACATAAAGCGTATCCGTTTGCAGAACCATGCGACAGAGATCTCTGAGAGTCAAGAGGTTTGTATGGTTCCAGCTCATTTCGCAAATGTTGTGGAAGTGTTGTGCAAAAAGCGCGTGCCGCGGCTGCAATACCATAGTTGACAATCAATTAGCATCGAGATTGAAAAGGTCGGTGAGAATAAACGCTTGCACAGAAAAGCGGCATTGACAACAATCCACCAACCATTTACTTTGCGCACCGTCGACGATCGAAAGGATTGGTTCAAATAACATTAGCCAGTCCGAAGTAGATTGGGTGATTAGCTCAGCAGGGCAACCTCCTGGGCAACCAGACCCGAAAAAACCGACTACTCTGCGAGGGGTGGTTGGGGTTTGGGACTGCGAAAGCAGTGATTACATCAGGGGCCGTGATGGTGCATGCTCCACGTTGTTGGCTTCCTCGCAGGAGCTGGCGGCTAGAGCGTAACCAATATCACGGCCTTTTCCTTTCTGGTGTTCTTCTCTCCTGGTCAACTGTCCGTCCCCCCGTTCTTCGCTTCGGCTGAGTGCATGCAGCTTGTGGGGTAAGAAAAAGAAGAGGTTGTTGTGAAAGCGCAGCTCGAAAGCCTTGTACTGCAAATGCACCGAGGCGGAATGCGATTTGAGGAAGCCCTGCGGGAATTCCAAGGCGTGTTTATCTTGACAGTGCTACGAGAGCAGAAAGGGAATCAATGCCGGGCTGCTGAAAAATTGGGCATGCACCGTAATACACTACGGCGGACCATCCGCACCTTACAGTTGGACCTCCAGGCGCTGCGCGAAGCGGTCCGTCGGCGACCACCTCGTGGACAAGCTCTGGACGCAGTCACGCGGCGTGCGAAGCAGGTTGGCGCTTGACCGATGACGTGTATTCCGCATTGGCAGTTGTGATCTTGGCGCTGCACCTGCTGTTCATCCTCTGGATCGTATTTGGTGCTCCGGGTCACACGACGTCGTCCCCCATTGCGCTGGCTGCACATTGGCTCGCTGTTCTGGGGCATCCTGATCGAAATCCTACCCTAGACCTGCCCGTTGACATGGGCGGAAAACTGGTTGGAAACTCGGGCGGGGATGGCCCCGTACCAGGGCGGATTCCTACTGCACTATCTCGACGCTCTGGTTTATCCTAACATTCCGCCTAGTCTGCTCACCGGCCTTGGGGTCGCCGTCTGCGTCGTCAATCCAGGCATCTATAGTCTCCGTTTCCAGCGCCGAGAGCTCGTCGGTTGGTAGCCACGTGCGGCATCAGCACCGAAGTTCGGTCATACCGTTTCCGTAATTCATAATCCAAGTTATGGATGAAACTCATTGTTCCATGGACACTTCTTAGTTGGGATCGTCTGATTGAGACAACTTTGAAGTCAGCCTACGAACAGGTAGCCGAAGTTGTACCAGGCTCCGTTGTTGTGGACCTCGTAGATATTGAGGTCGCTCTTGAACAGCGATGCCACAAACACAAACGGCGCAATAAAGCCCCTGCCACAGGCCGAGCCAGAAGCCGGCGACGCGCCACCGCGCTCGCTCCCCGTTCCTTTGGACTGGTTAGGGCCCGGCGCGCATCCAGCCAGAATGCTCAGCAGCAGTAGGACGACCACGAACAAGCTCAAAGAGGGTTTCATGGGAATTCCTCCCGCAGATACGGCTACGAAACGCGGGCATGAAAAGTCTCAGAAGCGCCACCATATTTACACCTGGAACTCGTAGCTGGTGACCCCCGATGTGCCAGCCTCTGTTCTTGCATCTTTCTCAGGCCCTCGCCCGTATATCCGGTAGCATGAACGCCGCATATTACTTCGTTATGGGCATGGAGTCCGAGGCCAGCGCAATTGCTCGCGGTCTTCGCCGGCGCGATCCGGACTTGCTGGACCGTCTCATCGAACAGTATCAGCACCGGCTGCTTCGCTATCTGGTGTTCCTGGCGGGCAATCGTGAGCTCGCGGAAGATCTTTTCCAGGAAACCTGGATTCGGGTGCTGGAGCGTGGCCATCAGTACGACGGCAAGCACGAATTCAGCACCTGGCTCTATGCCGTGGCAAGAAATCTGACTATCGATTATCTGCGGAAGAAGACCCCGGTCAGCCTGGATGGACTGATGGAGGACGAAGATCATGCACCGTTTGAGCCGGCCGACGCCCAGCCTTTGGCGTGGGAAGTTGTGGCCCAGCATGAGCAGGCCGACCGCATCAGCGCCGCGCTGGTCGGCATCCCGGCGGAGTATCGAGAGACCGTGGTGTTGCGCTTTCAGGAAGGATTGGCTTTGGAGGAAATTGCCACGGTGACCGGAGCGCGGCTGGGTACCGCTAAATCAAGGCTGTATCGCGGATTGAACATGCTGATGTCACGGTTGAAAGGAGCGCAGGCATGACGCGGGACACACATGACGAGGCGCGGGCACTGATTGCGCTGGGTGAAGCTCTCTCGGATGCGCAGCAGATCTGGCTGTGGGCCCATCTGCAAGACTGCGCGACTTGCCGTGATTATGCGCAAGTAGCGGACCGGGTGGTTCGCGCTTTGCGATCCCTGCCGGTCGCTGCCGACACCCGCCTGGTCCGAGCCACGCAGATGCGGGTGCGCTTTCACGCCAGCAGGCTGCGGGAGACGCGGGAACGCATGTGGCTGGTAGGGATGGCTTGCCTGGGCGTGGGTCTTTCCGCCACCCTCACCGTACCTCTATTGTGGCGGCTGTTTGCATGGATGGGAGCGTGGGCCGGGGTATCGAACGCAGTGTGGCAGACGGGGTTCGCATGCTTCTGGATCGCTCCGGCGCTGGTGGTAAGTGTGCTGTTGTTGGCCCGCGGCACGCACCTGACAAACCACGAACAAGGATCGCGACGATGACGACGAGAAAGCGAACAAATTTATGCTAGCCAAAGACGAAACTCGAACCGCAGCATCGGCGGAAATCAAGGTTATTCCGGCCTGGGCATGGGCCCTGGCGGGGATTGCGTTCGTAGGAGCGCAGGTCGCGTTTGATCTCTTCATTGGCCGCGAACCCAATGGTCCGCCCCCCTGGGCGCGGCCGTTGCTCGGACTTTTGGTCGGCCTGGTGGTGGGTTGTTATCTGTTGCTCATCGGCTACATAAACCGCGACGCCAGGCGGCGCGGCATGAGCCCGGTCCTGTGGACGATTGTGGCCATAATTATTCCCAACGCACTGGGCATCATTCTCTACTTTGTATTGCGGCAAGCATTGCAGACCGCCTGCCCCCGATGCGGCCATGTCATGCACCCCAGATTCACCTTCTGCCCTCAATGCAGCTATAAGCTCACCCCGATTTGCCCGCAATGTCAGCGATCCGTCGGAGTGAATGATGTTTATTGTCCCCACTGCGGAAATTCCCTGCGCAGTCAAGCGGCCCCGGTCTCCAGCCCCCCAACGCGGACCATTACGGAAGAAGCGCAGGAATGAACCCATTACGGCCGGGCACAGCCGGATCGCGCTCGAATTCTCATGGAAGGCGATTACACTCAGAAGGGTTGTGAGTGTGGTCGCGATCTTACGCACAGCAAGAGCGACATGCAGCTAAGAACACGTGATTGTTCGACTTCTCCATCGTCCGTCACGGTCCGGCAAGTTCCGGGGAGGAGCCGATCAGGGTGTACAATGCCGCCGCTTTCGAGAAGAGATTGGGGTTGTCGGTCTCAAACTGTCGCCAATCAGCACTAGGAGGGAGTATGCAAATCACACGCGCCACTTTGCGAGTCCTATTCGCATTTGCAGGTTTGATTCCAGCGCTCGCACAGCAGCCGGCCGAAATTGTCGAAATCCATATCAATCGCGTCAAGCCTGGCATGACCCAGCAGTACGAGGCTGGTCGTAAGAAGCATATGCTATGGCACAAGAGCCAGAATGACGCTTGGTCGTGGCACACATGGGCCGTCCTTACCGGTCCAGCCACAGGGTCGTATGTGGTGGGAAGTTTCGAGCACAACTGGAAAGATTTGGATGGCCGAGAGAAATTCCTTCAAGCCGATGGTGCAGATGTGCAAACCAGCATCGCACCTTCCCTGGCCGGGTCAGAGCAAAGCTATTATCGTTACCGCGCCGATCTGAGCCTGTCGCAACAGACTTTCCCTCCGGCGCCTTTGGTCTCCGTCACTCATTTCATGCTGGAAGCAGGGGGTGTCAATGACTTCACGGATGGAATCAAGAAGGTGAACGAGGGGATTAAGAAGACAAACTTCCCTCAGGCTGGGCCCAGTCGCTGGTATCAGCTGGTTAACGGCGGAGAGGGACCACATTTTGTGCTGGTAGGCGACCGTGCCAGTTGGGCGAATTTCCAGCCTCCGACCGACAAAACTCTCGATTCGATGATGGAGGAGGCGTACGGAAAAGAACAGGGAGCAGCTATTCTGAGCTCAATTAGAAAGGCAGTGAGGTCCACAATCACTGAAGCGCTCCAGTACCGCCCAGATCTTAGTTATGTCGCAGCAGCGAAATGAAGAAGCGTGATCGGGTGGATGCGCTGAACTCGGTTTCAGCGCATCTACTGCTCTCTCGAAATGATTTTTCATGCCTGCGCGTAAGATATTGCAACACCTATGTGGATGGCCGTCGCAATCACTGCCGTAATCTTCGCGGTTGGCAATATTCTGTTCGGTCACTTCGAAGAAAGAACGCCAAAGTGGAAACGCGTGACCAAGGTCGTACTCGTGCTGACGTCGGTAGGGATCATTTCTGAAAGTAGCTGGACCGGCATGGGGACTTGCACCGGTTGCGCTGATGCTCCCTGGCGCAGCCGTAGCCCTGTGCCTCGCCAAAACTCCGTCCAGGCCTGAAATCAACAGTTTGCACACTTTTCTCAGTCGCCAGAGAATTCAGGAATTTGCACGCCAAAGTGGTCACGCAACGCCGCCCACCACTCGTCATCTGATTTCAGCAGCCGCTCGTCCCGACGGCCATTTCGAGTCGTGATCAGCTTCATTTCGGAAAGCGTGATTCGTCCGTCTGGCATTGCCCGGCTGCACACGCGTTTTCTGGTGAACGGAGATTGCGGCGAGGTCTGGTGGTAGTGGCACATTTCCGAGAATTCTTCCAGTCGGCGTGGCGTCAGGCTGAAAAGATATTCCGTTCGCCAGCCCGTTTCGATATGTCTCCTCTCAAGCCGCAGTGGATCACCGTCCTCAGCAATGCGAAACGGTCCTGCTGTCTGCTCCTGCTCCAGCCCGATCCGAAGTCGCAGCAGATCAATAAAGCAATCGCCAAAACCCACATCTGCCAGCCACGGCTCACCCAGATCGACACGCAATGTGAAGTGGTCGAACTCCGGCCCGTTGCTTCCGTCGCTGTGCGGTACTCGAGCGGAGAGCAATGTCACCCTGAACCCTAGCGCCTCTAGAAGGGCAGCAAAAGCTCCGTTCAATTCGTAACAAAAACCTCCCCGCCGATCTTCGATGATCTTGCGGAGGAACGCTTGCTGATCGATGCGGATTTCGCGCTTCCAGCCGATATCGAGGTTCTCGAACGGAACTGCGAACAGATGGGCGCGATGAATATCACGGAGCGCTTCAGCGTTGGGGGTCGCTGGCCCGGAATATCCGATCCTTTCGAGATAAGCTGCCACATCCATCATGTGAATTGATTAACTGAGACCCGCGAGGATTCAGAAACGGCCTTGAACAACTCGTCATACCTCTTGGCTTCTGCCGATATTGGCCGAGCCACCGACGCGTCCCGCTACGCCGCTTCAGAACCGGCGTGGACTGGAACTGCAGGAGAGGCATTGAGGAAAGTATAATCTGTTCCGGTCGGCTGTTAGGGATGCGAGTCCGCTCGGGCGTTGATGAGCACCGCAATCCACTCACATTGGCGTCTCCCTGCAGTTCAGCCAATTCTTGCAGTTGGTGATCGTCAGGGAAGGGATTCACGGCAAATCGGGATATCTTTGGTGGTGGAAAATCAAGGGTGGTGGAAAATCAAGCTGTCGGAGCATGAAGGTGAACACGGATCAAAATGGGCAATATGAACACTGCCTCGCCGATAACTGAAGACGAAACCCCGCTTTCGCCCCTCATGCATTTCCGAGCCCCCAATGGTTCTAGCTGTGGCGGCCGATGCGCTTCAGATATTCGTGTTTCCCTTATTTGCGCAGGGTGCCTTCTCCCCCGCAGATGACTTGCTCGACCTTGCGATCGCAGCCGTGCTGGTTCACCTGCTCGGATGGCATTGGGAGTTTCTGCCTGCATTCGCTGCTGAACTAGTACCGGGAGTCGATTTGGTTCCATTCTGGACACTTTCGGTACTGAACCTTTATCGGAAATGGAAGCAGATCACTGTCAACATGGAGGGAACGCGCAAGCAGCGCCCCGCGTTGCCTAAGCCCTAAAATCTGATTCACAAAAATACGGTTACGCAGAAACTCGGATTCGGCTTTTGAAGGCCTTTTGGATTAACGTGTATCGTGCTGCGCCCGTGATTCCGCAGTTGTCGTTCAAAATGATTTTTACCGGGATGTCGGCAAGGAGTGCGCGCATGCGTCCCTTGTCCAGAAACGACTCCATGAAAACGGAGTGCTGCATGCGTGGAACAATTTTCGCCGCGATGCTGCCGCCGATAAAGACGCCTCCGGTGGCGAGGAAATTTAAGGCGCAGTTTCCTGTCTCCGATCCGTAAACGCTGACAAAGATGTTGAGCGTTTGATCGCAAATTGCCGCCTTGTTCTCCAGGGCAAGCTGCGATATCAGGGCTGGCGGGTCGGGCGCTTCGCTCATTCGATTCTGTAACCAAGTCGGCTCTTCGGCCTTACCGCTATCACGAAGAAAATCGTAGATGTTCCTGATACCAGGTCCGGAAAGAATCCTTTCACAACTCACGTGGTGAAACTTCTTGCGCAGATATTGCGCGAGCTCGGCTTCCAGATCGCTGTTTGGAGCAAAGTCGGCATGGCCGCCTTCGCAAGGAAAGGGATGATGCCGGAATCCGTCCCAATACAAGCCTGCCACTCCTAGGCCGGTGCGCGCGGAGATCACAACACGGTTGCCTTCGGCGTCCTCGCCGAGGCCGTCGCTGAGGGTAACAAAGTCTTTCGACTCGAGCGCGTCGATTCCATATGCGTAGGCTTCAAGGTCGTTGATCAGTCCAATCCATTCGAGTTTGAGTTGTGCAGCCAGTTGTCGCGAATCAATTGTCCAGGGAAGGTTTGAAATTTTGCTCTTTCCCCCGCGCACCGGACCAGCTACGCCGAAACAGGCGCTGTGAACCGGAATGCCCTCCGCCTTCACGAACCCACTAATAATCTCCTGTATGCCTCCGTGTTCTTGGCTTTTGTAAGTGTTCTCGACCACTAGTTCCAACTTGTTATTTTCGGTTTGAAAGGCGGCCAGCCGCGTGCGCGTCGCTCCAATATCGCCCGCCAGAATCATTCGATTTTCCTCCATTCCCGCCCGTCCCGCTGCAGCAAGTCATCGCATTCCTTAGGTCCCCAGGTGCCTGCGGCATAATTAGGAAATCTACGCGGCGGAAGCGCTTTCCAGACGTCCAGCACCGGATCGACCACGCTCCAACCGGCTTCCACCATATCGGCGCGCTGAAAAAGAGTTGCATCTCCGATCATGCAGTCGTAGAGCAACACCTCGTAGCCAGTGTACGCGGCTGCGCCAAAATACTTGGAGTATTCAAAACTCATGTCCACCGACCCGACGCGCAGAATGGGCCCAGGAATTTTCGCGCCGAAGCTGAGGGATATCCCCTCCACCGGCTGAATTTGGATCACCAGTTGATTCGAATGCTTGTGCACCGGCGCATTCCGGAAGAGCACGAATGGAGTCTTTTTGAATTGAATCGCAATTTCGGTGTGGCGCTTTGCAAGACGTTTTCCGGTCCTCAAATAGAACGGCACACCCACCCATCGCCAGTTGTCGATGTCGAGCTTGAGAGCGACGAAGGTTTCGGTCCTCGATTCCGAGGACACGCCTGGTTCAGTTCGGTAAGCCGGAACCCGCTCGTCACCGACGAAGCCCTCCGCATATTGTCCGCGCAGACTGCATTGAAGAACATCTTCCGAAGCAAGAGGCTGCATGGCATGCAAAACCTTGGCCTGCTCGTTCCGGACAGCGTCAGCATGAAACGAGACCGGCGATTCCATCGCTATTAGGCTGAGGAGCTGCATCACGTGATTCGGGACCATGTCGCGCAATGTACCGGCCGTATCAAAATATCCGCCCCGCTGTTCTACGCCCACTGTCTCCGCGTTGGTGATTTGAACGTGGTCGATGTAGCGGCGGTTCCAGATCGGTTCAAAAATGGAATTGTCAAAGCGGAAGACCAAGATGTTCTGCACGGTCTCTTTGCCGAGATAGTGATCGATTCGGTAAATCTGATTTTCGGCAAGCACGGCTTTGATCTGGCGGTTGAGCGCACGAGCCGAATCGTAATCGTGGCCGAATGGTTTCTCAATAATGACCCGCCGCCAGCGGCCATTCTGCTGTTGCGAGAGTTCCGTGATGCCAAGCTTCTCGATGATGGAAGCAAAAAACTTGGGCGACGTCGCTAAATAGAAGAGATAATTGCCTTCAGTCTGATACTGCTGATCTAGCTGGCTGAGACGAGAGGCGACGGTGGAATACGTTCCAGGATCCGCGAAATCGCCGCATTGATAGTAGAGCCGTTGCTGAAACCAGTCCCATGCCTCGGTGTCGCGATCTTCCGCAGGTAAGAAAGAAGAAACCTGAGTGCGAAACTGTTCGTCGCCGAGCTGCTCAATTGCGACTCCCAAAATCGCAAAGTTTTTCGGCAGCAGCGAAACCTTGGCCAGATTGAAGAGCGCCGGAGCCAGCTTTCTCTTGGTAAGATCTCCCGACGCACCAAACAGGACCATCGCGCACGGCCCCGCCGCTTCGCTAAAGGGCGCTGATTGATGGTCCGGAGGGGTGGTGACCGCGGTCGCCATAGATGCGGATTCAGCGTGCCGCAATATTTTAGGCGAGTGGCGGGGAAGAATACCCGGAAATGTTTTAGTTATGGAGGCGCATCCGGCAATCGGTGATTTCTACCTACAAGAGTTCGATCTCTCGCGGCCGAGCTACTGCCGAGTCATGGAGAACGTACCATTTTCGGCACAGGCACCGCTTAAACACCGAATAGTCTCCTGTGCCTCGCCAAAACTCCGTCCAGGCCTGAAATTAACAGTTTGCACACTCTCCTCAGTCGCTGTATCTGCTATGACTGCTGCTTATGTTCCGCTACGTCGGATTATGGTTGGGTCTGCTCACTCGCTGCTTGCAAGCGCATCCGAGAACAGGTGCGAGGCATGGGCATCCACGAAGTGCTGTGTACACCGCTCTCCCCCTGGCAGCGAGCCTACGTTGAGCGGGTGATGGGTTCCATTCGGCGGGAGTGCCTGGACCATGTGATCGTGTTCCATGCAACCTCGCTCCGTCGCACCCTCGATTCGTACTTGGACTACTATCACCGATCGCGAACCCATCTCTCGTTGGGGAAGGATTCGCCCGAGCCGCGAAGGATCCAGCCACCGGAGCTGGGATCAGTGGTGGCTGTTGCCCAGGTCGGCGGACTGCACCACCGCTACGAACGACGGGCTGCCTGAGACCCGCCATCCTTATTAATAGAGATCCAGATTAATATAGATCCAGAAGTATAGGTGCTGACAACCTACGCCAGCGCGATCCTCTACCCCTGAGAAGCTGACACGTGGCCTGTTTTCGCGGCAAGCGACGCGTTCATGGACCTACAAACCGAGGGATTCGCTCTCCACGGCTCCTGTACCTCATCCTGTTTGCCGAGATCGAGTTTTCGGTAGGGACAGCGCCATAAGTTTGCCCTGAAGCATCGCAACAACGATCAGGGTTGACGCCCTAAAAAGTACACCCGGTCGATCCAGTCCCATTTTCCGGTTTCCTTAAACAGCTGAAGCAATGCTCGAACGAGAGCCCCGATGTCCGCCGGGGAAATTGTCTTCTCATCGACAAAGATTATCCAACCGTGTCGCCGCCCTTCTTCCGCCCAGATCTTGAGCAATGGCGGAATCGTCCTTCGATCATAAGTGACCAGGGTCAAGCCCTGCTCAGCAGCTTCCAGCACACAAGCAGAATCATCTTTCCCAAGAGAGGCGCCACCCTCCCACTCCGCCATCCAATGGATGACCAGCGACCGGTGGCGACGTCGCAGGCCATCCGCAACGTCCGGGGAAACATGCTCGTCCAGAAGCAGCTTGAGCATGTCAACTCCGTTCAGTCTTCCGGGAAGCAAAGGTGGCCGCCTGGGGCAGCATGCGCTTTAGCGTTTCGAAATCTGCCGAGTCATTCTCTGCCGTTGCCTCATCGATCTCCTCGGGGAAGGCTTCCGCGTAATTAACAGCCGCTCGAACCTTGGCGTCTGGCCATCTGAGGTGTTTGGCCACGGCCGCAATGTTGCCTTTGTAACTGCGGAGCAGGAACATTACCTCCCACACAGCGAGCGTGCTCCCTTGCATATAGGCTTGCCGGCCTGCAGGTGAATCGCGAAAGTCGAGGAAGGCAAATTCTGACCGCCTTAAACCCTCCTCCACTAAACGCGCACTCGCGTCACTGGGCGTCCATCCATGCCGATTCGCGATGCGCTTTAGACGTCGCCCACTTTCCATCGGCAGACGCATGCTAAGAACCATCGAACGAGCTTGTTTCACGCAACCTCCCAGAATGTAACTATTGTAAGCATTGTAGCATTCATTCGAAGAATACCATCTCAGTCGACCTTCAGAGTCATTGAATTCCTCTCACAGGGCACTCGACGGCCGACTGATGGGCCGTGAGTCAACCTCTCGATTCCTGGGATACCAAATCTGGCACACAACTCGCACACCGGATGCCACGCAGGCTGACCTGAAACGAGCCACCGAGCCGTATTGAAAGTACGCAAAGTTGGAAATAACGCTTCTGTCTTTTAGGCATCCCGAAACAAATCTCCGATGGTCCCCATGGGAAGAAATAAGCGATTCGGAATGCTAGGTAGAGGCACAAACTGAAAGTGCTCGTAGAAACGCTTCGCCGACTCGTCTTTTGCATCCACGACGATGGCGGCCGAGGCCACCTGCCTGCTTTGTTGTAAGCAGCGATAGAGAGCATCGAGCAAGAGAAACTCTCCCAGTTTTTGGCCTCGAAACCTCTCACTCACTGCCAAGCGGCCGAGCAGAGTAGTTGGCACCTCGGGATACCGTGGAAGTTTTTTGACCGTCTCGGCCGGTAATTGGACTAGGTCCACTGCATATTGCGAAAGAGTGTAATAGCCGGCGACGGTCTTACCGTCGGGCGTCAGCACAAAACAGACGGCAACACGCTTGGCGACATCCTGGCCAGCTTGCCTCTTCAGATAATTGTCCAGAGGTTCACTGCCGCAGGAAAAAGTCGCTCGGTCATGCGCTTTTCCGAGCGGCTCGACTCTGAAGTCGCCCTGTAGGGTTCGCTTTGGGGCCACTTAAGTCCTTGCCCTTCTCTTATAACGCTTCGCCGCAGCCAACAGCTTGGCGCCAGGAGCCGGAGGATGAAGAAGGGCATTGGCAAAAACCTCTCTCGCACGCTCGTTCAGAGTTAAGACTTCCTGCTCGCGAATTGTTCGCACGGCTGCATCGTCCGCGCTCAAGACAACGAAATCAGAAATTGATGTGCCCCTGATCCGGGCGGCGTGCTCAATATGTTTCTTCTGCTCTGGAGTCAGGCGAGCCTCTAGGCGCTCTTTCTTCGACTCCTTTTCCATCACAGCATGTGCCACCATATAACCCTCCCAAATCATCCAAGTGTACGGCAAATTACCGTACATGTCAATTGGCCTTACCATTGATTATCGGATCGCTGGCAATTCCCAAACAACACTTTATTTTCAAATAGTTTCAGGGCAGCGTCGGCCAACAAAATAGTGGGTTAAAGGCTTGAGCGTTGGGCGGACGACTGTTTGAATGCTAAGTCCGTGAGGAGCACGTGGTGTAGAAAAAGCTGAACTCAACGGGAACGTTGATTCAGACTACAACCACGGAGGCTCCTCAAAGGACATATGTATTACATCGGACTGGATGTACACAAGAAGAGCATCAGTTACTGCGTGAAGG
>QIAA01000254.1 GCA_003224905.1 Acidobacteriota bacterium | reverse complement strand
AGCCTCTTCGGCACGCTTTTGCCTGGTCATGTCATTATTGGTCTCGAGGATGGCAATCGGCCGGCCTTTCTCGTCTCGCTGCAAAGACCAACGGCTGGCCACGACGACCTGAATTCCATCTGCTTTGGCGTGCACCAGTTCACCTTCCCAGCGGCCAGTACTCAGCAATTCGGCCTGAATTTGCTCGAACGGCGCCGGAAAGACCGTCTGCATCAGTTCGTGCGAAATCTTGCCGAGCGCTTGCCCTCGCGACCACCCGTACAGTTCCTCCGCGCCGCGGTTCCAGTAGGTGATGGCGTCATTCATATTACGCACGAAAATCGTATCGTGCGTGAGATTGAGCAGGTTGGCCTGCTCGCGCAGGGCTTCTTCCGCACGCTTGCGGTCCTCGATGTCGGTATTCGTCCCGTACCATCTTTCGATGCGTCCTTCTCCGTCTCTCAGCGGTACGCCGCGACAGAGAAACCAACGGTACGTTCCGTCGGCTGCGCGGTGGCGTTCTTCCTGTTCGTAAGGCGTTCCATTGACCACTGATTCGCGCCAGGCTTTCAAGACGCGATCCCTGTCATCGGGATGCAACATGCTCTGCCAGCCATCACCTTGGATCTCTTCCTGCCCGAGTCCCATGTAGGCGCGCCACTGGTCGTTGCAATAATCGAGGGAGCCGTCGGCCGGTCCGCTCCAGATCTGCTGGGGGATGGCGTCGATAACTTTGCGCGCTTGTGCCTCCGCTCGCCGCAATTGCTCCTCGGCCCGCTTGCGGTCGCCTATCTCTTTGCGCAGTTGCTCGTTAGTCTGGGCGAGATCTGCAGTCCGCTCTGCAACCTTAGCTTCCAACTCATCGCGGGCTTTGCGGAGCTGTTCTTCTCTGTCCCGCAACGCCGCCTCGGCGCGTTTGCGCGCGGCACTCCACCAGCTAATAAGCAAAGCGCCAAGAAGGAAGCTGATTGTGTGGGGAATATCGTGAATACCAAAACCAAATTTAAACTTTGGTTCGAGCAAGAAGAAATTGATGGACAAGACCGACAGCAGTACGGACAGCAATCCCGGCCCTGTGCCCCCGAACCACGTGCTTAGCAGGATGGCCGGAAAGAACAGCGGGGTGCGGAATGTGAAACCTTCTAACAGAACCGTTAGGCACGTCGAGATGGCGACGGATACGACCGACAATCCGTACCTCAAAATCGCTGATCCCGCTGCAGCGGGACGCGGTGGATTGTCAGGTTTTGACATATACTTGGCCGCACTGATAACCCATGAGCGCGAAGTACGGCCAACGCTCTCGCCGATCAATGCCTGGCTGCCAGTTTGGCATCTTATCACTGTAACAGAGCCGGTCAAGGAAGGGCCGCGACGGCCATTCGACGCGGTGTCGAATCTCAGTCACGCTGTAGAAATAAAAACACTCGGGCAGATGTCTTTGGTGGGGAGTTTGATGAAAAATCCTCTTGGCATGGTGGGTGCCTAAAGTCCGCTCCATGAAAAGTCGACGATTGACCGAGGGTCCGTTAAAAATTTCCATCGCGTTTGCTGATGATGACGGCGCTTGCAGCGCTGAAGTGCTCATCAGGCATGTGGCGTCAGAGTGGCCGTGAGACACGACGTTCTTCCGTTTCGAGGACCTGGACGCGCCAGCCGTTGGCATCGCGGCCGCCCACACTGCCTCTGATTCGGATATTCTGGTACTGGCAATGCGCGCTGATCAGCTTTTGCCAGACCACATGCAGTCCTGGCTGGGTCTATGCATGGGCCTGCGGGACCATCAGCGAGAAGGCGCGCTGGTGGTATTGGTCACCGACGCAACGGGGCCCGCGGACCCAAGTCCTTCGCTGCTGGATTATTTGCAGACAGCAGCCGCGGTTGGAGGCCTGGTGTTCTTCCCGCGGCGGTGAAGTATCCCCTGGGCGTTCGATCGAACTACTCGACCTGCGCCAGGAACGTGCTCGTTGCGGTCACGCCGAAAGTCCCGCGCTCGTGTTTATGGTCTGGCTTACAACCGGGCCGTGTTCAGGCCTTAAGAGCTTGGAGATGGCGCGCCGGCACACAAAGCAGGAGCGCAGTCAGATCATCCCGCGCTTCGCATCTTCCAAAAAGCGAGAGAATTCCTTTCTGTTCCTTCGACCCGACCCAGTTCATCATAAGAAGCTTTGCAGTTCGGTGCGAAACAGCTACAGTTGGAAAAACCAACGGAAAGGTGTTTTTATGGCCGAACAGACGCAATCACACACTCCCGGTCCGAACAAATTACCAACCCGCTACCTGCAGTTTCAAAAAAGGTATCCCAAAGTTTTCCAGGCTTACGATGCGCTCGGCGCCGCGACCGCGGAGGCGGGTCCGTTGTCCGACAAGACGCGCGCCCTGGTGAAATTGGCCATCGCAGTGGGCGGCCAGATGGAAGGCGCGGTGCATAGCCATACGCGGCGTGCCCTCGAAGCGGGGTGTTCAGCCGAGGAAATCTATCACGTGGCTTTGTTGGGCACGACGACGCTCGGCTTTCCCACCATGATGAAAACTTTCTCGTGGGTGGATGACGTGGTGAGACAGAAGGAATAAGCGTAAGGATAGCGGCTTCAACCTGTACGATCTTATAAAGATCGCGATGTCACAGCGTGAGCACCGGTGCCCAAGCGGTCCATTTCCACCGGCACGCTTCCGCGCAACCGGGCCAGCAGCCGGTCAAGTGAAAGAGCACCCGAACCTCGTAGAGCGATTACCACTCCAATGGTGATAGCCAGCAAGTGATATTCGAACCCTTCGCCTTTCTGTGTGCCAAACCAGTTCATGAAAATGCCGAACTGCCAGTGCACCTTGGCGACGGCTACCGCCATGGTGCAGATGATGGTGAGCGCTGCAACGCGCCCTAAAAATCCCACGATCAACATCAACCCGCCGAAAAACTGGGCGCAGATGGCTAGAAAAGCAAAAGGGGCTGGAATCCCCAAGCCCTGAGTGAAGAACTTCATCGAGCCGCTCAACCCGTATCCGCCGAACCATCCAAGCATCAATTGGTCGCCATGAATAAAGAAGAGCATGCCCAGCACGAGTCGTGCGATCGTGAGCGTGTAATCCTCGTTGGTCTTAACAAGTCTGTTTAACATATCAGCATCCTTTCAGTTTGGGGAGGAGCAACCCATGACTTCTCGGTGTTGCCCCACCCCGGTTTGGAGTTTCCGGTTTCAAATCAAATCACCGTTTCGTTGGTATTGCATTGGTTGGGTTCATGTGAGCAATAGATTATCACCTGGCATCAGTCATTGCGTTGGAATCCGGCCTTCCGGAGACGCAGGGCGTTGGCTATAACGGACACCGAGCTGAGGCTCATGGCGGCACTGGCGATCATGGGGTTCAGGAGGATGCCGGTGAATGGATAGAGAACCCCGGCAGCAACTGGCACGCCGAGCACGTTGTAGATAAAGGCAAAGAAGAGATTTTGACGGATGTTGCGCATCACGAGACGACTTAAGCGGATCGCTTTGACGATTGCCCGCAGA
>QIAA01000253.1 GCA_003224905.1 Acidobacteriota bacterium | reverse complement strand
TCGGCATTCCTCGGCCAGCCTGCCCCCAAGGCCGCGCCCGCCATTGATTTCATTAAGCCGCTTTCGCCTGCCGAAGAGAAGACCTCGCCGGAGTTCTTTAACATCCTGAACTTCGTCCTGCAGTTCTGCCCGACCAACCCTTCCGAAACGGAACTCATGGCGCGTTTCGCGAAGATCGGCGTCGGCGCGGGGAAGATCTTCGATGCGAGCAAGCTCTCGCCGGAAATGAAGACGGCCGTTGCGCGGGGCGTGGCCGACGCCTGGGCTAACTTCGACGGATTGTTGAAGGAATTTGATGCGGGGAAGGTGACCTCCGGCGACGTCTTCGGCACCCGGGAATATCTGAAGAACAATTATCTCTACCGCATGGCCGCCGCCGTGCTCGGCATCTACGGCAATTCAAAACAGGAGGCGATGTATCCGTTGTATGCCGTGGATGCGGCGAAGCAGAAGCTGGATGATGCCAATCGTTACACGGTGCGCTTTGCGCCGGGCCAACTGCCGCCCGTCAACGCCTTCTGGTCGCTGACGATGTATGAAATGCCGCAGAGCCTGCTCGTGGCCAATCCGATCAACCGCTATCTGCTTAACTCACCGATGCTGCCGCAGTTTAGAAAGGATGCCGACGGCGGGCTGACGCTGCTCATTCAGAACGAATCCCCCGGCAAGGATAAGGAAAGCAACTGGCTCCCCGCGCCGAAGGGTCCCTTTGTCATGGCCATGCGCCTCTACTGGCCCAAAGAGGAAGCAACCGAAGGCAAGTGGAGTGCACCGCTCGCGCAGCAGGTGAAGAAATAACTCAACCAATCAGCCTAAACAAAAACCTAACAATGAAAACTACAAGTAAACTAAATCTCCTAGCCGTCGCGCTCGTTAGCGCGCTGGCATTTACGTCCGCTCGCGCTGCGGACATCACTCCCGCCGAAACCAAAGCTATCGCCGAAGAAGGATTCATCTACGGTCTGCCGATCGTGATGAACTATGCGGTCATGTACGAGTACTCGGTGGACAAGAACTCCGGGCAGTACAAGGCGCCGTTTAATCAGATTAACAATGAAGCCCGCGTCTTCACCTACAAAGACACATCGGTTATCACACCCAACAGCGACACGCCTTACTCGATACTCTGGACGGACCTGCGCGCCGAACCGATAGTGCTGTCCGTGCCGGCGGTGGAGAAATCGCGCTACTACTCGGTGATGCTCTGCGACGGCAATACCTACAATTATGGTTACATCGGGAGCCGCGCCACCGGCGGTGAGGCCGGTGATTACATGATGGCCGGGCCCGACTGGAAGGGCGAGACTCCGCCCGGCATCAAAAAGGTGTTCCGATCCAGCACCCAATTTTCGGCGGTGGCCTACCGTACTCAACTTTTCAATCCGGAAGACATGCCGAACGTGGTCAAGATTCAGGCTGGCTACAAAGTCCGGCCGCTCTCCAAGTATCTGAATCAGCCCGCGCCGCCGGTGGCCCCGGCCGTCAACTTCCCGAAGATCAACAAGGAGCTGGTCAAGACTGGGTTCTTTGACTACCTCGCCTTCGCGCTGCAATTCGCTCCCGCCGAACCGCAAGAGAAGGAAATCCGAGAAAAACTGGCCCGCCTCGGCGTCGAAGCGGGAAAGAAATTCGCCTTTAAAGACCTCTCGCCAGAACAACAAGCGCAAGTGGTCGCGGGCGTAAAGGAAGGCGAAGCCAAGATCAAGCAGTATCTCGAGTCCGGACAAAAGAACATTAACGGCTGGAAAGTCGGTTCGCTCTTTGGCGACAGCGCTTTTTATAACGGCGACTGGCTCAAGCGAGCGGCCGCCGCTCAGGCAGGCATCTACGGCAACGACGCTGCCGAAGCCATGTATCCCATGACCAAAACGCTGGCCAATGGCGAGCCACTCGATGGCAGCAAGCATAACTACACACTCACCTTCGCGGCAGGCCAGTTCCCGCCCGTGAACGCCTTCTGGTCGGTGACGATGTATGACGGCAAGACCCAGCTCCTGATCAAGAACCCGATTAATCGTTACCTCATCAACTCCCCGATGTTGCCGAACATGAAGAAGAGCCCCGACGGGTCGCTGACTCTGTACATCCAGAAGGATTCGCCCGGTGCCGACAAGGAATCCAACTGGCTGCCTGCTCCGAACGACACGATCTACCTCGTCATGCGCCTCTACTGGCCGAAGACGGAGCCGCCCTCCATCCTGCCGGCCGGCGAAGGCTCATGGAAGCCACCCAGTGTGGAGCTGGTGAAGTAATGGTCGCATCGGTTACGAAACGTGCAAGCAGCGTCCTTTGGGATGCAATTCGGATTTAACGACTCGAGACGATATAGCCCTAAAGTCCTATAGACAACCAAATCCTAAAGCGGCATCGTGGAGATTACGGCACAGGGGTATGCGAACACACTGACGGTGTCGTTAGGCCGACAATCAACGATGAAATCATTATGAGAACGACCAAACGCACATTTATTAGCGCGGCGTTGGCCGCCGTCGCTCTCATCGCGCTTGCGTGCGTGGTGTCGTCGGCGGCGCTCGGCGCTAACCCGGCGGAAGAGATGGCCAAGGTGGGGACCACTGACCCCAAGGGTAATTCCTGGCTGTCGATTCAAAACAGCATCGAACAGTTCGGGCATCCGGAATTTATTCTCCGACTTTTCCTCAGTCTCGGTCTGGCTGTGGGCTGTGCGTGGGTGATCGCGTGGCATCCGCGCCGATCGTCGCTCGCGAACCCGCTTGCCGACCTCGAGGAGCGCAAGGCGCTCGTTCTCCTCGGCATGGTCGGCGCGGTTGTTGCTGAGTTGAGCGGGACCAGCCAAACGCTCGCGTTTGTTATCTTCGGTATCGGCGCGCTACTGCGATTTCGGACCCTGCTCGACAATCCCAAACTCACTGGGAAAGCCATCACGGTCGTGGTGGTTGGGCTCGCGTGCGGCATGGGATCGTGGGCAATGGCGGTTTTTGTTACCGCCTTCACCTGGGGCTACTCGTCTTCTGGCTTGATTCACACTCGAGCTGCCGGGTCAGGATCCGGCTCAACGACAACGTGGATCCGAACCCGATCTTTGGTATGATGCAGTCGTTGCTTGTCTCCCATCACTGTCGGCTTCAAAGTTCCGCGCTCTACGAAGACAAGGGCCAGATGGTGTTCCTTCTCTACATTCCGGCGAAAATCGATCCAAGGAAGCTGGAAGCGGAGGTGCGAGCGAAGCTGCGGAAGTCCGACGTCTCCAAGATCGATGTTGATGTGGTGTAAGCGCGCTTGATCCACTCACTGCTGTGAACGGCGCCCTATTTCCCGCTCTACTG
>QIAA01000252.1 GCA_003224905.1 Acidobacteriota bacterium | reverse complement strand
ATCATCTTTCCATGCGTGAACCCGGACGGCCGAGACTACTCACAAAACACGTACGCCCTCTGGCGGAAGAATCGCAACCCGGCCAACAGTGGTGGCGTCGCCTCCAAGATTGGGATCGATATCAACCGAAACCAGGATTTCCTCTGGAACTTCAATTCTGCATTCGCTCCTGGTGCTATCAACGTCTATCTCGCCTCGACCGACCCCTCGCAGGATACGTATCACGGCAGCGCGCCCACAAGCGAACCGGAAACTCAAAACATCAACCACATCCACAACACCTTTACGCGGATCAAATGGTACGTGGACGTGCACAGCTACTCCGAAGACATCCTCTATGTCTGGGGCGACGACGAGACACAGGTGACCGACCCCAGCAAGAACTTCACGAACGCGGCATACAATGGGCAGCGTGGATTGCTGGCGGACGGCTACAGCGAGTACATGCCCGATCCCGATCTGTCCAGGCTTCAAGCGCTGGCGCACGCGTACACGACCGCGCTTTCTGAAGTCCGGGGGAAGACCTATATCGCTAAGCCGGGCTACTCGCTCTACGCGACTTCGGGTACGAACGACGACTACGCATTTGGCCGACACATTGCCGACTCGTCGAAGTCGAAGGCGCTGTCGTTTACGGTCGAATGGGGAACGGAGTTCCAGCCCCCTTGGACCGAGATGGAGGAGATCATCAAGGATAACTGCGCCGGCCTGATCGGACTGGGACTGGAAGCGCTTGGCATCAGCAGCTTCATCGTGACTAACAGGGACACGTTTTCCTCCTACGAGGTGGAGACTGTCCTCGATTACCCGGAATCGCTGTATATCATCTACGATGGGTTCAGCCCGACATCGCTCGGCGTACCCGGTGCCTCGCCGACAGTTCAGTTCCTGACTGCTATCGGCGGGTCGACGATCCCTTCAATCTCGGCAACGTTGAGCTCCGTCTCGCTGGAAGACCCTAGCTCGCCTGCCACGCCCCAGCGAATCACCTTTACCTACGACGTGCACTTCGCGAACGGCAGCGCCTTCACGACCGAGACGCGCGACATTGTTGTGCGGGCGAGCTTAACCGGGATCGAGGACGTGGCTCCGATCAAGCTTATCAAGCAGCCGAATCCCTACATGGTGGACGGACCCGTCACCTGGCTCAGCACGGACGTGAGAGTGTTCCAGCTCCGTCCCGGCCAGAAGGTCAATTCGGCAAGCGGCGTCACGCTGCAGAACCCCGATACGAATGCTAACGCACCATTCAACTACATCCAGAACCTACTGACTGAACTAAGAGGCTTCGGTAACAGCCCCGCGCCACCATTCGAGAACATCCCCGCAGGTCAAGCCGCGAGCGAGCTCGAACTGTCGCGGACAGTTGGCGGGGTGCGGGTACTCAATTTCGCGGTCGCTAAGGTCCGCTACCGGGCCAATACACAGGACGCGGTGGACGTTCGCGTCTTCTTCCGCACCTTCAACACGATGGTCTCCGATCTGAGCTACACCACGAATCCATCCAACGACGTCCAGAATTACCGCCGCAAGTCAGACGGAACCATCTCGTTGCTCGGGAAGAATCGCTTTTTCAGCGGCACAGCTTATCAGATTCTCTCGATTCTCTATTTCGCCGAGCCCAGGGTCAACTCCGCGACCCAGAGCATGACGGCGCAGACCGATAACTGGAACAAGCAGACGTTGGTTCACGCCGGTAGCCAAGAGGCGGTGCAGTATTTCGGCTGCTGGCTCGACTTTAACCAGACGGAACCTCAGTTCCCCGGAAGTCCGCCGGCAAGCGACGGCCCGTTTTCTGGCCGCCTGCCGATCGTTCAGCTCGTTCGGGGTATCCATCAATGCATGGTGGCTGAGATCCGGTATCAGCCCGGAGCGACCGATCCAATCTCCAACGGCGCAACGCCGTCTTCCAGCGACCGGTTGGCGCAGCGCAATCTCGCGATAGTGGAATCGGACAATCCCGGCACGGCCGCCTCGCACACGGTTCAGCATTCGCTCCTGCTGAAGCCCTCGAAAGCACCTGCCGTGAAGGGAGCTACTGCCGCAGCCGCTCCGAGAGAAGAGCGCTCGCTTTATGACGAGCTCGTGATTCGCTGGCACGATATCCCGCGAGATACGCATGCGAGCCTTTACTTCCCCGATTGGGACGCAGATGAGATCATTGCGCTGGCCGCTCGCCGGCAGAGCCCGATCACGCTGACGAAGATCGATCAGAACACGATCTCGTGCCCGATAGGGGAGATCACCTATATCCCGATACCCCACCGCGTTCGCGACCCCATTCCCGGCCTGATTACGCTCCAATTGCCGCTGACTGTGAACGACGGCGAAGCATTCACGGTCGATATCCAGCAGCATTCCGGGCCCACCTTCCATACAAGGTCCCGGGGACCTAGTTCGGAGGGCAAGCCGCGCGACGTGAATGCCTCGCTGCGGAAGGTGTTGGGGGCGTTCCGGGTGGCTGTAGCGGTGAAGATCGGCGAGCCGTTGCTTAGCAAGGCAGTCCGCAATCTGGCGGTGCTCAAGTTTATCCTGCAAGCGATATCACCGAGCGATAGCTGGCACCCGGTATTTGTTCGCTGGATCCGCCAGCTCGGTGACCAGATAAGGGACCTCGGCGTTGATCCCGATTCGATTCCGCCCTCGGCGGACGATCCCGGCATTCCCGGCAGGCCAGATGCCGGCAAAGTCGATTGCATGACAGGCAAAGTCTCCGAAGTGATCTTCGACTGCTTCGGCGATTTCGAAGGATTCGTGATCGAGACGTGTGATGGCTGCCGCCGGTTCGCGTCCAGGAAGAAGGGAGTCAGCGAGCTTGTTCTGCGCGCGTGCAAGGACCGGCTTACCATAACCGTCTGCGTTAAGAAAGGAAGCAAGGGCCACATCCACGAGATAATCGTGCGATGCGGCGAGGATTGCTGATCGCCCGAGGCAGGCGTCGCCCAGCGGTGGCGGTAGGAGATGAGGACTAGCTTGGCGTGGGTGACGCAGCGGTTGCTGATGGGCGTGTGGACGCACGTGTCGAATTTGCTGTGTTCGTCCAAGTCGGAGAGAGGTGAGTGTTAAACGTGAGGACTGACCCCTGTGCAGTCGTTTGCGCAAGCCTGCTCGTAGCCGTTGGATCAGCCGGCGCTCGAGACGCAAATTCCGGCTTCACTGCGCTTGATCACGCACCGAAGAATAACAAGCTCCGGTGATGAGCCGGGGTTTTTCTATTGGGGAACTCGCCAAACATTCCTATCTTAAAATGAAAGCTCGGCTTGAATGTTCCTTCTCCTTATCAGTTTTCTGACGCGCTGGAAACTTACAGCCAAGGTAAAAAGACTGTATCAACGTCGGTGGACACTCAAAAAATGACTTACCCTGATACTTCACGATGAAACGAACTTCCTTCTGGTAACTCTAGGAAGAGGATTTTCGGCGTGAGCGCAAAACCTGTGCAGGTAAAATATTGACATTTCTGGTGGTGGCGGCGCAGTCGTTCTCTCTTCCCCATCGCGCGCGTGGCTGCCCGCTGCCGTTAAAGCCGCGGCGTCTTTCCGAATGATCTCCATTCGCGCGCGAGGTAACAAAACAGGGATGCTGGGCTGCGGGAGCTAAGGAACGATCATGGGCGAACATTGGCGGAAATCAGGGGACGTGTTATGACTTTACCCCCCCGTGTTATGACTAACGCTTTAATTTACGGGCAT
>QIAA01000251.1 GCA_003224905.1 Acidobacteriota bacterium | reverse complement strand
CGGCGATGGCGGCCCCTTCATCTTTACGCTGCACTGGAGGTGTTCGTGGCTCTGTTTGGCTGCACAATCGTATTTGGTCTTCCGGCGCTTGGCGACTTGATGCGCCCCGTCTGGCAAATGCTGTGGAACTATCAACCAACCCTTCTGGGATTGCGCTTCATTGTGTCTTTCCTGATTCTGCTTGTGCCGACAACAGCGATGGGTTTGACGCTGCCGGTGTTGATTGAAGACGCCGTTTTGCGAAAGGCGAATTTTGGGCGCGCGATTGGTCTTCTTTACGGCTCAAATACGTTAGGCGCGGTAGTTGGCGCTGTGCTTGGAGAGGGTTATCTCATAGCTGCGTTTGGACTTCGCGGCACGAGCTTGGCCGCAGGTTTGGCAGTTTGTACCGCTGCAGGGATCGCTTTGCTCACCGCAGGAATTGCCAACGACAGAGGTGCATTCATCGCTGAGCGGACATTTCCGCTGCGTCTGGAAGCGAGCTATCGGCCACCGTGGCGTCTGCTTCTCGTTAGCTTTGGAACGGGCTGCATCCTTCTCGGACTGGAAGTGATTTGGTTCCGGTTTCTGCGCTTGTATGTCCCTTCATCTTCGACGGCGTTCGCCGTGATGCTGGCAGTTGTGCTGGCAGGAATTGGATTGGGCGGCGTCGTTTCAGGAGCACTTCATCGCTGCTCAATTCGGCCGAATCACTTACTTCCCATCCTGTTGCTGCTGGCCGCAATTGCAACGCTTCTCTCTTACTCGTTTTTTCCACCAGCGTTAGTCCAAATGCGCATAGGCACGTTTGACCTCTCCTGGCGGGCGATCACACTCAGCTCCATTGTGCTGATGTTCCCCGCCGCCTTGCTGTCGGGAATTCTATTTCCATCCATTGTGGCAAATGTTCAGGCCAGAGTGGGTAACCGGATGAACAGCACCGGAATTACGACGTTTTTCAATACCATGGGAGCGGCGGTCGGCCCGCTTCTTGCAAGTTTCCTGCTACTGCCGGGCCTGGGCTACCAATGGAGCCTCGTACTTTGCGCTGCGGGCTATGCCTTGCTTGGCATTCTCGTGAGCGACCGCTCCAATTGGTCATTTCGACGCCCAATCGGTCGGGCCACCGCCGGCTTTTGGGTCGCCTTGGCTCTGATCGTCGTGGTTTTCCCCTATCACCGTGACGACGTGCACTTTGCCTATGCGAGACATTTTCTCGGTCGTTTGGTCAAAAAGATCGAGGGACCATCCGACACCTATCAGTTGCTACGGTATGACCTTTTTGGCGAACCGTATCATTACCAGCTCGTGGCCAGCGGCTTCTCGATGTCGGGTACAAGCCCACAGAGCCAGCGCTACATGAGAATGTTCGCATACCTACCGTTGGCTTTCCGTCCGGAATCAGAAGACGTGCTGCTTATTTGCTATGGGTGTGGCTCCACGGCGGACGCGCTTCTTCATGGGCGACACGTCAAGAGAATGGATGTCGTGGACATTTCGAAAGAAGTACTCGGGTTCGCTGATTTTTATTCGGGTATCAATTATTCCAATCCCCTGCGCGATCCGCGCGTGCACACGTTCGTCCAGGATGGCCGGTTCTTCCTCCACGCAAGCCCGCGACAGTACGATATCATTTCTGGAGAACCGCCGCCGCCAAAAGTGGCGGGTTCGGTCAATCTTTATACGCAGGAATTTTTCTCGCTGATGAATAGTCGCCTGAAGGAGGGCGGAATGGCCACCTTTTGGCTCCCGATCAATCAGTTGAAAGTCAACGAAGCGAAAGCAATTCTTCGGGCGTTCCATAATGCTTTCCCGAACGCATCGGTTTGGGCCAGCGCTGATGAGCAGTGGATCATGATGGGCATTAAGGGTCCGGCGCAGAGAGGCCAGAAAGAAGAGATCGGCCGGTTGTGGGGCGAGCCAGCCACCAACGCGGATTTGAGTCGGATCGGCTTGGAGATTCCACAGCAATTGGGCGCGCTGTTTTTGATGGACGCTGAAGAGATTGATCGCATCACGCATGACATAGCGCCCCTGGCAGATAATTACCCCAAGAGGCTAACGGACGAGCCCTGGGATGAACAAGCAAGCCACCATTTTGCTTTGACTTACATGGAAGCCGCATCTGCTGTTCATCGTTTCCTTCGATCACCACTGATCAGTGGATTCGGGTGGGAGACGCTGAAAGAAATTCTCGAGTCATGCTTTGCCTTTCGCGAGATGCGCTATCGTTGCGGAACAGTTGCCCGCTGCAATACGTTGGCCGAGCTCGATATTTATCTGCGCCGTTCCCCATTGCGAACGCCAGTCTTGGAAGTCCTCGGCTCCGACGAATTCCGGCTCGCGATCGCAGAGAGAGTTGCGCGCAACTCGGAAACGCTTCCGCTTGAAACTATGCGGGATTTAATTGCGGGAGCGTTGGCCCGACGAAATATCGACGAAGCGATCCGCTTATTGGAGAATGAGAAAACTCGCGGCGTGTTTAGCCTCAATGACACGTTCCTGCTTACGTATCTCTACTGCTTGAACGGTAGTGTGCAGAAGGCGGAAGCCCTCGCTGTTGCTAACGCCAACTCAATCAAGAGAAACTGGTTCGTCGATTGGCTTTGGGGAAAGTTGGAGACTGATTTCGGATTTCATCCTCCACCCTAAAGGACCAGCGCCAATTAAGAATGTTTGAGCTAAGTGCCGAATCGCAACCGCCGAATGAATCGAGGATAAACATGGGCGACCACGATCATATTAGGTCGTCGCGAGATCCGCGCACAAATGTGCGCGTTGCTATTCTTTCTGGAATTCTCTTTCTTTCTGGAACAGGCGCGCTCCTTTTCGAGACCCTCTGGTTGCGGTTGAGCGGCCTGGCATTTGGCAACTCAGTTTGGGCTGCGGCGTTGATTCTCTCCAGTTTCATGGCGGGCCTGGCCTTGTGAAACGCGCTCGCCGCATCGTTGAGAATTCGGCGATGGCGATCGCTTCATTTGTACGCTTTTTTGGAGGGCCTCGTCGCAGTTTTTGGGTGCACGATTGTTTTTGGCCTTCCA
>QIAA01000077.1 GCA_003224905.1 Acidobacteriota bacterium | reverse complement strand
CACACGAACTCAAAGACCATGGGTACCGACATGATCTATTGAACTGAGCTCGCGACAGAGGAGAAAACGTTGTTCGCGTTCGTGCCGACAAGCCGGACTGTGCCGACAACCAGAACGAGAATCACGGCCAGCATCACGGCATATTCAGCGATGTCTTGTGCGGAATCGTCGGACCAGAGCAATGGGGAGAGCATTGAAGCAACTCCTAAGTGGCGTTTTCATACGCGCGACATAATAGCCGAAACCGCTGAAACTGGCTACCAGTTTGGGTTTTCAGCGAATACTCTGAGCTGAGATGCGGTTATAGATGACAACGGTTGTGTCATTTGCTGCAATAATTTTCACTTATCGTAGCCACATAGCGAAAAGCCGACTGTGTGCGCCAGAACATCGAGCTTTCGACGTAACGTAATCCATCAAAGCTTTCGGCGCCCGCGAGTCGAGATTTCAAGGGAATTGCTGTAAGTTAGGGATTGTTAAATCTTGCTCGCTGAAAGTATGGGCGATAGCTTTATCAGCGGAGGCACTGTCACTTCTTCCAACGAAGTGAATCCAATCCCACGCAACGACTGAAGGAGCAATTTCGTGGACGCGAATCGGAGCCTCTTCATCCCAGTGATTTTGGGGACAGTCCGCAAGGGTCGCATGAGCCAGCACGCCGCCAAAATCGTTGCGGGCGAACTTGGTAATCGTGAAGGCGTGGAGACGGATCTTATCGATATTGCGGCCATGCCCCTGCCCACTGGTGATGCAGGCGAAGCTATCAAGAATGCCGATTTTTCCGCCAAGATGAGCAGGGCGGATGCGCTGGTGGTTGTTTCTCCTGAGTACAACCATGGCTACTCAGGGCTTTTGAAACACGTTCTCGACAGCTGCCTCAAGGAATATATTCACAAAGCCGTGGGAATTGTGGGCGTATCGGCTGGACCGTTCGGCGGAACCCGAGTAATCGAGAATCTCCTTCCGGTTATGCGGGAGTTGGGGCTAGTCACGATCTTCTGGGATGTCAATTTCTGCAATGTGCATAAGGTCTTTGCCTCAGACGGCAAGCTCCTCGACGACTCCTATATTCGCCGGATAGATAAGTTCCTAAAAGAACTCATCTGGATGGCCAAGACCCTCCGTCATGGACGCGAGCAGATAGCTCTAAACTGATATCAGGGAGTGCTCCTATGGCTGACTACGATCACAAGATGATCTGTCCACGCTGCCGTGAAGAAATGAACCACCACGCCGACAAGCTGGTGTACAGCGATGCGCTTCAAGCAGGCCCGAACGGCGAATACATTGAGGAGTTTCATGCCTGTCCCCACTGCGGTGTTGGCGCGTCGCGGCAAGCTTGAGCCGGCCTTTTTAGATCCGACAACTCAGGTGTGAAATGTCGTGGGCCAATCAGATCGTCTGGTTTGAAGAAATTGGCTGCCCCCCAGGGATTCGAACCCCGATATGCTGATCCAGAGTCAGCTGTCCTGCCGTTGAACGAGGGGGCAGTGTTGGCGTGCGGGATAGGAAGTTATTCGACTCCGATTTTAGGGGCTGTGCCTATGGCGGTCAACACACGTGCGCCAAAGCAGGCAAATTGCGTTTTGAGCAGTTGGCAGCAGCCTGTCGATGTTCAGGTGTGGTCACTCGTTTCAGCAGGTGCGATGTCTTCCTTCTTCTTCACCTTTACGACGGTAATTTTTGTGAACCCTTCATTAAACGTGGGGGCACGCAGCTTCGCTGACATGCGTCGCATCACGTCTTCGGCAACGACTCTTTCACGCCGCTGATTCCGCTCCAGACAGACCTCAACGGGTACATCAAAGAATACGGCTTGCGCCTCGTATCCATAGTCCTTAGCAAGCTTGATCCAGCCGTGACGCTCATGCGGCGTGAGATTGGTTGCGTCCACATAGTTGGTGGGGCGGCGGGCGATCAGCCGAGCTCTAAGCATGGAGCGCAGGTTCGAAAAAATCAGATCCTGAAATCTTTGCTCCGTAGGATCATCAAAGAGCAAGGCACGGAGTAAATCGCTGGAAAGCGGCGTGATACTGTGCCGTTTGAACCACGAGCTCTTCCCAGAGCCAGGCAAGCCGATCGCCAGGACGACGACGCCCCTGGGCGCTCTCGAGGCCATCGAAGGTTGGTCACGAGGCGGTGCTTTTTCTGGGCTCGGTTCCTGCTCGGCCGCATCCACGACGGGGGTATCGGCGCGCGCTGCATTTTTGCCCGCTTCGACTGTACGCCCAGGCCCTCCGCGGCCTCGCCGCCCCCTGCGTCGACGCCGGCGTCGACGAACATCCGTACCGACGCTCTGCGTGTTTCTCTCAGTTGAAGCCGACTCTTGAGCGGGTAACTCGGGTGCTTCTTCTGCTTTTGAAACGGATTCCTGGATTGCAGACTCTGTTGGTGACGCGCCAGCATCGAAATACGCGGGCTGTAAAGGAGCGGCCTGGCCAGATTCCTTGGCAGGCTCTTCGGTTTTCTTACGGCGCTTCAGGCGTTCGCGCATCCATTTGCGCATGTTCTGGCTTGTAACACATCAGAGGTGTGCCGAGCAATGGTGGAGAAGGGAAGTGGCCCGAATGGAGTTTTATCGTGAGGCGATCAATCCCGAGCCATTGGCCCAGGCCGCGCTGGAAATCGACGTAATCGCAGATAATTTTGGTCGCACCCACTATAAGAACGGCAAGTATTAATCCCATTGCGCCCCAAATCCAGGCCCAGAAAAGAAGCGCCAGCGTGACTGCGAGCGGGTTCAACCGCAACGCCCTCCTACGATTTTTTGATCAAGACGTACAATTGACGAGTGGCAGACGCAGCGGAACAGATTCAAGGACAGAAATACCTGTCGTTGACCACGTTTCGTCGAGACGGAACTTCCGTCCGCACGCCGGTCTGGTTTGGGCAGGAGGGCGATAAGTTGTTTGTCATGACGCGCAGCAGCTCGGGAAAATACAAGCGAATCCGGAACAATCCTCAGGTTCGGATTGCGGCCTGCACGATGCGCGGCACAATCACCGGACCGGAGTTCACGGGTACGGCCAGGATTCTTCCTGTTGGGGAGCATGCTCAAGCCCGTAAGGCCATCAACGAAAAATATTGGGCGGCACGCATTCCATTCATTTGGCGGAGAACGGATGCGTACCTCGAGATTTCACTCACATGAGAGGTGCTGCGTCAGGACTCAAACCGTGCTGCCATTAATGCGCTCTAATTCCTGATCTACCGACCTCCGTTATTTGCCGCCGGCTCGGTTTCCCTGTTACGATTTTCTTTCCGGCTCAGTGTCCCAGCAATCCTGTCCCTTACCCCTTCATGGAGGCAATATGGCCATCAAAGTAGGCATCAACGGTTTCGGACGCATTGGTCGCAACGTGCTCCGCGCCTCGCTCAACGATCCGAATCTCGAATTTGTGGCGGTCAATGACCTTACCGATCCCAAAACCCTCGCGCATCTGCTCAAATACGACTCCATTCTCGGCAACCTGCCTAACAACATAAGCGCAGGGCAAGACTGCATCCGGCTCGACAACAAGAGCATTCGTGTCTTTGCCGAAAAAGATCCAGGCAAGCTGCCGTGGGAGTCAGTCGGCGCCCAGGTAGTGCTTGAGTCCACGGGCCGTTTCACCAATGCTGAGGATGCGAAAAAGCACTTGCGCGGGCCGGTGAAGAAAGTCATCATCTCGGCTCCCGCGAAAAACGAAGATGTAACCATCGTGCTCGGAGTGAATGAGCAGGTTTATGATTCCGGGAAGCATCACATCATCTCCAACGCTTCCTGCACTACGAACTGTCTGGCGCCCATCGCCAAAGTTGTGAATGACAATTTCAAAATTGTCAGCGGCACCATGACGACGATCCACTCCTACACCAACGACCAGGTAATTTTAGATTTCCCGCATAAAGATTTGCGCCGAGCTCGCGCCGCTGCAGTCTCTATGATTCCCACGTCCACGGGAGCGGCAAAAGCGCTGCATCTGGTCATCCCCGAGCTGAAAGGCAAGCTCGATGGATTCGCTATGCGTGTGCCGACTCCGAACGTTTCAGTAGTCGATCTGGTCACATTCGTCGAAAAGAAGACAACCGCTGAGGAAGTAAACGCTGCCATGAAAAAATCATCCGAAAACGGACAGCTGAAAGGCTACCTCGGTTATGAAGAAGAGGAGTTGGTTTCGATGGATTTCCGCGGAGATGGCCGCTCCTCGATCGTCGACGCTCCCATGACCCGCGTGGTTGCCGGAAACTGCGTGAAAGTCATCTCCTGGTACGACAACGAGTGGGGATATTCCTGCCGCGTGCGGGACTTGATCAACTACATCGGCAGCAAGGGCCTGTAAAGCTCGTGTGGCGCGGACCTGCCCTGAGCGGAGTCAAAGGGGGCCTCGCCCGCGTCGGGGCCTTCCACTTGGGTGTTTCAAAGGGTGAGGCCCCACAACCAATCTCAAGGACGACCAGCCATGCCCAAACTCTCCATCCGCGATCTCCCTCTCAACGACCACCACATTTTCATGCGCGTCGACTTCAACGTGCCGCTGGAAAACGGGCTGGTGATGGACGATACGCGTATCCGCGAGACGCTGCCAAGTATCGAATATGCTCTGCGCCACGGGGCACGCCTGATCCTTGCCTCTCATCTGGGACGCCCCAAAGGCAAGCCGAATCCGCACATGAGTCTCAAGCCGGTGGCAGAGCGTCTGCGTATGTTGCTGGATCAAGAGCTGACCCGCGGCGAAAATGTTGGTTTCTGCCCCGACTGCGTGGGTCTTGAAGCCGAGGAGATGGCAGGAAAGCTGGAAAAAGGTCAGACTCTGCTCCTGGAAAATCTTCGGTTCCACGTTGAAGAAGAGGCCAATGACGAAGAATTTGCCAAACAACTGGCCGATTTAGCCGATTTCTATGTGAACGACGCCTTCGGCGCTGCGCATCGCGCCCATGCTTCCACGGCGGGCATCACGAAATTCATTCAGAAATCTGCTGCCGGCCTGCTGATGGAAAAAGAACTCGAGTACCTCGGCAAAGCCCTCCAAAACCCCGAGCGCCCGTTTCTGGCGATCCTTGGAGGAGCTAAGGTAGGCGACAAAATCGACGTCATCCAAAATCTGATCAACAAAGTGGATACGCTTCTTATCGGCGGAGGCATGGCTTACACGTTTTTGAAAGCTCAGGGACAGCAGGTCGGCAAATCCCTTGTCGAAGAAGATAAAGTCGACCTGGCGCGCCAGTTATTGCAGCAAGCGAACAACCGCAAGCTGAAATTCATGCTGCCCGTCGATCACATTGCGGCAGATAAAATTGACGCCAATGCCGTCGTGCGCACGATCGGCAATGGCCAGCCAATTCCTGACAACATGATGGCAGTCGATATCGGCCCCAATACCATCGAAGCATTCTCTGAAGAGATCTCCGGCGCCCGCACAATTGTTTGGAATGGTCCGATGGGCGTATTTGAAATAGCGCCCTTCGCTCGCGGAACCTTCAAGATTGCGCAGGCAGTGGCAGAGAACGCCGCTGCTACTTCCATCGTAGGCGGAGGCGACTCCGTTTCTGCCGTTCACGCCGCCGGGGTTGCGGACAAGATCACACACATCTCCACCGGCGGCGGCGCTTCACTCGAATTCCTAGAAGGAAAGAAATTGCCGGGTGTCGAAGCTCTGACCGACAAACGTTGATGGTTAGCTTTTCACCAGGAATGGATTACTCTGTCGCTCTTCGCCAATCGTGGTCAGCGGTCCGTGTCCCGGTACGACGACGGTGTCGTCAGGAAGCGTCAAGAGTTTTTCGTGCAGGGAGCTGATGATCTTCTTGTATGATCCACCGGGCAAGTCGGTTCGACCGATGCTTCCGGCAAACAGCGTGTCACCGGCAATCAACTTCTTTTCTAGCGGAAAGTAGAGCGAAATACTTCCTTCGGTATGTCCGGGTGTGTGAATGATGTCCGCGCTCAGTGAACCCGCACCTACCTTATCGTTCTGGCCCACGCTGTGATCAATCTCCACGTTTCCCGGAGTTGCCACTCCGATCCAGGCGGCCTGCACGTCCAGCATCTTTAATAGTGCATAGTCGTTCTGGTTCAAGAGGATTGGCGCGCCGGTAGCCGCGCGCAATTTCATAGCTCCGCCTACGTGATCGATGTGGGCGTGGGTAATAACGATTTGTTTTACCTTCAGATTATGCTTGGAGACTGCCGCCAGAACGTCATCAATATCGTCCCCGGGATCGATGACGATCGCCTCGCGCGTGGACTCGTCACCAATGATCGAGCAGTTGCACTGCAATGGACCGACGGGAAGAATTTCGTGAATCATGTTGTTCGTCGGGTGTTGGCAGAATCGGCGTTGCGTTTACTTCTGTTGTGGCGGTGCGGGTTTCTGAGCTGGTGGCGCCGGCTGGGACTTTGTCTCAGAGGACTTCACTCCTTGCAGCACTGACTTCGGACCGCCTCTTCGTGTGGCGAAAATTGAGAGCGTCAGCGATGTCACCATAAAAATGATCGCCGACCAGGTCGTGGCCTTGGAGAGAACCGTCGCAGCCCCCCGCGGACCGAACGCCGTCTGGCTACCCATACCGCCGAAGGCAGCCGCGATGTCGCCGCTTTTGCCGCTCTGCAGCAACACTACGATAATCAAGAACAAGCAGACGATAACGTGAACAACGGTGATAAGTATGATCATTTCCAAATCCCTATATGAATACGGTAAGATTGGTGCGGAAGGGGGGATTTGAACCCCCACGCCTTTCGGCGCCACCCCCTCAAGATGGTGTGTCTGCCAGTTCCACCACTTCCGCACGTAAACTTTCCGGGTACCCCTTCCATGTTAGCACGTAGGCGTTCGGGAGAACTTCTGGAGCCGGGGGTTCTTGTTTTAGCCGTGAAAACCTAGCAGGAACGGCCTCAGCGGCACGTTACAAGGGCCCTAGCTTGGGGTCTGGGAAGCGAGATGCGCGGCTATACTCCTCTCCGCTAAAATAGCTTCCCTGCGAAAGGAGCACCATGGCAAAGAAGATCGACCCTCTCAACAAGAAGCAGTACAGCGCTGTATCAGCCATGCTCACAGTCTCCGATATTCCGGCCGCTGTGAGCTTCTACCAAAAGGCTCTGGGATTTTCTAAACGCGCCATCATGAATGGTCCGGATGGGAAACCGATGCATGCGGAACTGACGTTGCGCGGAACCACGCTCATGCTTGGTCCCGAAAACCCCGCCTGGGAGAAACGTTCTGCAAAGAGCATCGGGGCTTCGCCGGCCAGTCTTTTTGTCTACGTGGAAAACGTCGACAAAGTTGTGGAGAAGGCGACCAAACTCGGCGCCACCGGCAAGGGGCCAGTGATGGATATGTTTTGGGGCGACCGCTGCGGCACCATCGTCGATCCGGACGGATACACCTGGATGGTAGGCACGCATAAAGCAGAGCCTTCGGCGAAGGAAATGAAAAAGAAAATGCTCGAGCAGATGAAGCAGATGACGCAGCGGCAGACCGACACCGCAACCGCGGCCTAAGCGGTCCGAGAATAACTGTGCTGTAAAGAGAACGTGAGGGACTGCGCTATTGGTTGATTCCGGACTCCGGGCGGAGCTGTCCTGATTTATCCGGATCAGCGGCGCCCCGGCGATCTTCGACCGGAGCAAGCATTGATGTCACTAAGTCGCGCTCGCAGTCTGCTGCTTTCGAAATTGTCTGGCAAATGACTGCGGGCGCAACCGTGCCTTGACCCGGTTTGCTCAAGCGTTGTATGCAGGTGCTACCTATCCCTGAGGCGGAAGTCTACTACGACGAGCACTTTCTCACGGACGCGGAAGCGACTGCGCTGTTTGATGTTCTGCTGACCAAATGTCCGTGGGAACGGCGCAAATCCTCATTTAAGTATCTCGTGCCCCGCGATGAAAGTTATTACGGCGAGCCGGGAACGCACTACACCTATTCGCGGAGGCAGTACCAGCCTCTGTCCTGGATTCCAGAATTGCTTGCGTTAAAGCGTCGCGTCGAGGAGGCTACGCCCTTGAGCGCCTACGCCAATTTAAACTCGCCGAAGCTGGGGTACAACGCGGCGCTTTGCAATCTCTACCGGGACGGAAATGACAGCGTAGGTCTGCACGCAGATGCGGAGCCGGAAATGGGACCGGTGATCGCTTCTGTCAGCCTGGGCGCGGAACGTCTGTTCCGAATCAAACGCCATGATGGATCCGTCGTCTTTGCCGAGCGCTTGCCGAATGGCAGCCTGTTGATCATGGCAGGGAAGACGCAGCTGAAGTTCAAACACGAGGCTCCAAAAGAACCTGGGATTACGCGGCCACGCATCAACCTAACCTTCCGGCACATCGAGCACAACTGAACGTCCAATTCGATGAGCGGCACTTGCTGGCATTCAGTCTCTTGAAGCGTGGGAAGGGCAGGGAATTGGTGTCTAACGAAACGATCTATCCGGATCGACGGCCTGATCAAGATAGATCCACAGCACGCGTGCCATCAGGGTTGTGGGCAGGGCCAGAGGCACAAACAGCACGATCGCCCATACCGTAACTTTCGTGATCGGCCATCTCGTGGTGCTCCACAACAACGCCGCGATAGCCGTGATCATCACCACAGCCACGCCGTAGCTGATATACATTGCTCCGAGAAAGTAACCCTGTTCGCGCTCAAATTTCAGATCGCACGCCGGACAGCGCTCATTCATCCTGGGAAAGCCGCGAAAGATGGAGTGACGAAAAATTCTCCCCGAACGGCAGCGTGGACAACGCTGATGCAAGATATCGGCAAGCGTTGATGGCTTGGTTGCGCCTTTCATCCGGACCAAAGCCGTTACATGAGTCTAATGCTGGGATTGGAGATTCTGGCGGGCAAAGAAATACCGCGTGTTCTGCAAGGACGTTACGTGCTTCGCACGCTTCCGCGCCGAGCACAAAAGCTTCAATCCCCAGCCAGCGCAGGCTCTCCTGTGAGGATGCCTCGAGCCGCGGAGAAGCTTAAACGGGCTACCCCGAAGGACGCCCAAGCCCAGTTCAGAACACGCGGACGGAAGAAATTTTCCACATGCGGCGTAAATCTGTCAATGCCGAATTTTGGTGCACTACATTCAGCCGTCGCCTTAGTGGACGGAATGCACCGAGTTCGGCGTGAACAAAGCGAACTCGCATCCGGTGACGCTGGTACAGACCAGCACTCCGCGTCGCAGCAGGCGTGTGGGGCCATCGTCGGGGAATGGAACTTTGTAAGCGGCAGCAGCCAAAGTTTTGGTCGCAGGCCGCAGACCTTCCGATCCGCTTATGAAGCGAACGCTCTCGACTTTCGGTCCAGGTGCGAAGAGCAAAAAGAACTCGGCGCTGCCAGACGATATGACACGACTAACGCGAACGGTACGAAGACGACCGAGTTCCTCGCGAGCGCTATTTACGGCGCCATCCGCACGGCTCGCGCTGCCCAACAACCGCAGCAGACGCTGGCGCCTTTCCCCCACGTTGCCACCATTCGCCAAAGCCAGTGCGTAGGTGTGAATAGCAACCGCAGGCTTGTGCTGCCGTTCATAGACCTGTCCCAGATGGTCACCGACGACCGCATCTTGCGTCAGCGTCCAGGAGGCAGAAAGAAATTTTGCAGCGTTTTCCAAGTCACCCATGCGAAAGTAGACCCAGCCTAACGTGTCCCAGTACATACCGATCTGAATCACGCGATTCAGATCGCGCCCCTCCAGGCTGTCCAACTTTACGTCTTGCGAATCTTCCTCCACCTGCTTCACGGCTTTCTTCGCATACTCCAGAGCTTCCGGTAATTTTTGATTGTCATCAGCCAGCTCGTACGCGACATTGTTCAAATTTCCCACATCTGGATTCAGGTCGGCGGACTTCAGCAGCGCCGCCGCCCCCTGTTCTTTGTTCCCCGTATGAAGGCTGGCGATCCCGAACTGGAGCTGCAATCTGGAGCTCTCCGGATTTCTCTTTACAGCCGATCCCAGGAGAGAAACCGCCTCAGAAAAATTCTTCTTGGAAAGCAACAAGCTTCCAAGATTCGCTGCTGCGTCACCGTCGTCAGGAGCCACCTTCAGCAGCTCTTGCCAGGTCTTGATGGCGGCCTCGGAAGTACCCATGCCCAACTGTGCGAAAGCCAGCATTTTGTAGGCAAGCGGCTCTTTCGGATCCTCAGAAATCGCCTTGCGATATTGCTGCAGGCCCGCATCTGGATCCATCGAGCCGAAGTACGCGCCGCCCAACAGCAGACGGGCTCGCGTGAACTTGGGATCGGCATTGATCGCACGCTGAAGACTTGCGATCCCGGACTGAACATCGCCCCGCTGGAAAGCCTCACGGCTCTCGTTCTCGGCTTGCTGCGCAGCTTCACTAGAGCTTGCGGGAAGATTCCAGACGGCGTTAGCCATGGAAAGGGGCGAATGTTCTGCTGTCGCTTTATGCTCTGCTGCGGACGACAAGACAATGTACTGGTTGCGCTCATCGTTGATGGATTTGAGAAAGGATTTGTACTCCTGAAATTCGCTGACTGGAACCGAACGCATCTTGGTGATCATCCGGCGCTCGGCAATTAGTACGCCGTTATCGACCTTGCAAGAGGCATGGTATTCGGCGAAGTCGCGTTTTAAGTCCACAGAAGCCGGCAGTTCGGGCCGGTACCCTTTCGGTAGCTCGGATTCTGGCATTCAGCACTGACTCTCCTGGCGCGCCTAACCAGATGGGGACTGTTAGTTTGGTCTGGTCATCCTTTAGAGCCGGGAGGGAGATGGGCGGGAAGGGAGGCGTGATACGGCGATTTTCCCAATCAGAGTAGTCCTTGCGGTTGTAGGCGTAGCTGAAATGAAAAGCGGAATCGGTACCTTCGGGCGAGCTGGCCACCACTTCACTCACGGTACCGCCAAAACCTGAGCCATACGATAGCTGTTGCACCAGTTCCTTCCATCGCGACTGTGGAATGCGGCGGAACATTGTTCGATAGACCAGTTCCAGGTCTCCGCGTGCCGTCTGTTCAATGCTCGCCTCCAAAACGCCAGCGTCGCTGAGCTTACCCTCCGCTCTGAACCGAAGGTCGGTTTGGAACGGTGGATCCGCCGGCGTGGTCACGAAAGCAGGAGGTTTATCAGTGGTGATGATGAGAGCAGGCTTGTCGCGAAGAGTCGGCACGAGATGACCAATGGGGGCGATCTCAGCCGTGGTGTCCAGCCACATTGTTTTTTGGCCAGGAATAACGTAGGTGATTACGTGATCAAACTGGCCTGGCGAGGGCACATCGGGATCGAGTGTATGGGTCGAGCTGATCAGGGCGGGATAAGCCGTGATGCCGGCCGCCTGCAACAACGACGCCGTGAGGGTATGCTTATCCTTGCAGTCGCCATACTGATTACTGAGTATTTCACCTGCGGAGTGCGGCTGATAGCGCCCGATTCCGAAAGCAATCCCGATGTAGCGGAAGTGGGTGCTCACGAAGTCATAAATTGCGCGCAGCTTGGCGGATTCATCAGCGGCATTCTTTGTAAGTTCAGCAGCCTTGGCTTGCACATCAGCATTCGGCTGAACGCGCTCCTGCTGCAGCGCTCCATACCAGCGGCCTATCTCTTCCTAGGTCTGGAAGGTGGAGAGCTGAATATCGGCTGCTGGGAACGTGCCGGTGGCCGCCCGTAACGCATTCTTCTCTTCTTCCTCTTCTTTCTCTTGCGTCGGCTTGAGTTGCAGATTCGAATTTGTCCATGTGAAAACCCGCCGGCCCTTCTCTTCGCTTATGACGGGTTTGTATTCAGGGCTCTTCCATTTGAGCGTGCGATCCCGCGGTACATCGATACGGACCTGTTCCTTGAGAATGATGGCATCATCTGAGAAGTTGTAGGCAAACCAGAACTGCCCAGGGATCAGAGGTAACCTTCACCACCAGGGCCAGAGTGAGTGGCAGGATACTGCGATACTGCAACATAGGTTGGATGTATTTACCTCGAATTGGTCGAAAACACAAGTAAATACGCAGTAACTGCCTTATGGCGAAAAGGTCATGGGTTCTATTAAGGACGGGGTTGACCGAGGAGCTCGGATTCAGAACGCGTCAATTCCCGTGACGCTCTGCCCGATGATCAAGGTGTGGATGTCGTGCGTGCCCTCGTAAGTCTTCACTGATTCGAGATTCATCATGTGGCGCATGATGGGATAATCGTCGGCCACACCATTCGCGCCCAGGATGTCACGCGACAGGCGAGCGCATTCCAGCGCCATCCACACGTTGTTGCGCTTCGCCATAGAAATGTGGTGAGGCTTGGCCTTGCCCTGATCCTTCAGCCGTCCTACTTGCAGAACGAGTAACTGCGCCTTGCTGATTTCTGTAATCATCCAGGCGAGCTTTTCCTGGATAAGTTGGTGCGAAGCGATGGGCTGGTCGCGGAACTGCTTGCGGAGCAGGGAATACTGCAGTGCGCAATCGTAGCAGGCCATGGCCGCGCCGACTCCGCCCCAGGCAATGCCATAACGCGCCTGGTTCAGGCACATCAGCGGAGACTTCAGCCCGCCGGTACCCGGCATGAGATTGCACTCAGGTACGCGCACATCTTGGAGCGAGAGTCCCGAAGTCACCGACGCGCGCAGCGACCACTTGCCGTGAATATCCTCGGCACTGAAACCGGGGCGATCGGTTTCGACCAGGAAGCCGCGAACCCTGTCATCTTCATCTTGCACTTTAGCCCAGATGATGGCGACATCGGCAATGCTGCCGGAAGTGATCCACATCTTCTCGCCATTGAGAACATATTCTTTGCCAGATTTATGCGCTCGCGTACGCATGCCTCCGGGGTTGGAGCCGAAGTCCGGCTCGGTCAGGCCGAAGCAGCCGAGCTTTTCACCCTTCTGTAGAGCAGGCAACCAGGTTTGCTTTTGCTGCTCACTGCCGAATGCGTGAATCGGATACATCACCAGCGCCGACTGTACGCTGACAAAAGAGCGAATCCCGCTGTCGCCGCGCTCCAGTTCCTGCATCACCAGCCCGTATTCGACATTCGACATTCCCGCGCAGCCGTAACCCTGCAGGCTGGCGCCATAAAAGCCCAAGTCAGCCATCGGCTTGACCAGCTCTTTGGGAAATCGTCCCGCTCGGTTGCATTCCTCAATAATCGGGACCAGATTGTCTTCGATGAACTGGCGGGCGGTGTTACGGACCAGGCGTTCGTCTTCGCTGAGGAGTTTGTCGAACTCGAGGAAATCCACTCCCCGGAATTTGATGGCAGGCATTAGTAATCTCGCTTCTGCTTCGTAGTTATATCGATTTGGCGTGGAGGAGAAAGCAGTTCCGTAATGTCCGATAACAAGTATTATGTAAAGTACGCGGGAACAAGCTCTGGGAGCCGCTCAATCACATCTTGTATCTTCCCAAATCCTCGTCATTCAGCCCTTCGAGCCATTTGCGAAGCTCGTCGCTGGTAACACGGGAGGCGTCACTCGTGGCCAGCTTGGAATTCTTCAACACGTCGTCGTCAACGAAGATTGGGCAATCCACGCGCAGGGCCAAGGCGAGAGCGTCTGAGGGGCGCGAGTCGATGCTGATTACATGGCCATCGCGCTCCAGCCAGATCACCGCATAGAAGGTATCTTCCCGAAGTTCGGTGACCACGACCTTGTGCACCTGGGTATCGAGTCCGACGAGAACATTCTTGATCAGATCGTGGGTCATGGGACGCGGCGTACTCACCTTCTCGATCTCGAGGGCAATCGCATTCGCCTCGTAGACCCCTACCCAGATGGGCAGCACGGTGTCGCTGCCGGAATCCTTGAGGATCACGATGGGGGTGTTGGTCACCGGATCCATCATCAGTCCGCGAATTTTCATTTCTACTTCCATCATCTGCCCCATTTTTGATTGATGATTGTTGATTTTCGAATCACCAATCTAAAATCATCAATGAACAATTCTCCTTATACCACCATTTCTCCCAGCAAGCTGTTCGGAAAGCTGGCAGTGGCACGCACGAAGAGATAGCCGCCCAGCTCCGGGTTTGCGTCCTGGGCTGCGCTGAAGTTCAGCACTTTATTCTGCGAGGTGCGGCCCACCCACTGCTTGCGCGTTTCGTTTCTGCCTTCAACCATTACTTCACATATCTCATTAAGATGCCGATCATTCCTGCGCTTCTGTATTTGCCGCTGTTTTTCCTGTAGCACGGCAAGCCGACGTGTCTTTTCGCTGTCGGGGATGATGTCCTCCAGTTGCAGGGCTGGAGTATTGGGCCGTGGCGAGTACTTGAATCCAAAGATCCCGTCGTACTCGACGACGTCCATGAGAGCGAGTGTCTCTGCAAACTCGGCTTCGGTCTCGCCTGGGAAACCGACGATGACATCCGTCGTAATGCTGATATCGCGTTTGGCGGCTTTGATCCAGGCGATGCGCTCCAAATACTGCTCGCGTGTATATAGGCGCTGCATGGCTTCAAGCACGCGCCTCGAACCGCTTTGCACAGGAAGATGAACATGATTGCAGAGGCTCGGAACCGAGTCGATCGCCTCGACAATATCGCGACCGAAATCTCGCGGGTGTGACGTGGTGAAGCGCACACGGCGAATTCCAGGCACCTCGGCGACAGCGGCGAGCAATTCCGAGAAGCTCCTCTTCCCTGCCGGATCCTTGTAGGAATTCACGTTCTGGCCCAGTAGCTGGATCTCCGTGTAACCCAGATCTGCCATCTGGCGCGCTTCCGACAGCACCGAATCTGACGTGCGGCTGCGCTCTTTGCCGCGCGTGAAAGGCACCACGCAGTAAGCGCAGAACTTGTCGCATCCTTCAATGATGGTGATGTAGCCGCGATGCGGGTTGCTGCGGGCAGTGAACTCGGTTTCGAAGCACTCGTCGGTTTCGCGATCGTCGAGGCCGGTAACGCGGCTCTTCCCTGCTCCGATCTGGATCAGCATTGCCGGCAAGTTGCGATAGGAGGCCGATCCGCAGACCAGTGACACATGCGGCGCGCGCTCAAAGATCTTCTCGCCTTCCTGTTGGGCGACGCATCCCAGAACGCCAAACGTTTTGCCCTGTGCCCGCAGCTTCTTATAGTCGGCGAGACGGTGGAAGACTTTCTGCTCGGCCTTATCTCGGATCGAGCAGGTGTTATAGAGGATCAAATCCGCGGCTTCGACCGTTTCTACCTGGCGATAACCCTGCTGCTTCAGCGTGCCGATGACCTTCTCCGAGTCATGCACGTTCATCTGGCAGCCGAAGGTTTCGAGGTAGAACGTCTTTGAGGGCTCCGAAGGCATGTAAAGCCAAGTATAGCGCGGTGAGCGCTGGGAATCTCGTGCTCAGTTGCGGACTGCTCAGGCAACCAGACGCATCCGGGAGCCTGTAAAAAATTATTGCGAGTGTGACAGTCGCTTCGAGATCAAGGTAGCGTAAAGCACACCATTGTCCCAGACACCGCGAGCGATCACGCGATCGCCATCCTTCACCTGCGTCGGATCGATGTTGTTGACATTTTTGCTGCCGTGCTCCTGGCTCACCCAACGGGTCGCGCTGTCGTAGTGAACCGTTCTCTCGTCACTGGAGCCGACCTTTCGCACGGTCAAGGTGGATTTATCCGGACTGTTCCTGACGACTTCGCCCTCCCAGCGAGCGCGCTGCATTTTCTTCTGCGCGGGCGCGTCTTGAGCAGCAAGCGCGGTTGAGGCAATTACAGCCCAACAGAACAGAACGAATACGCTCTTGAGCATGTGACCTCCTCTACAGTTTCACTTCGCTAATCTGAATTAGCGGCTCGGAGTTTGTGTAGTTCGGGACGTCTCCGACAATCGCCTGCGCGTGTGGAGCCCAGCACGCCTGAAATTCTTCCAGTGAATCGAATAACAGGTGTCCCATGGCGGCGTAGGTTGCGGCCGAGCCGGGCTGCATGCCGGAAATTCCCTGCTCCACCGCTACTCTTTTCAGCGACGAGCCAAGCAGTTGCTGAACCATGGGAATGTGTTTACGGACGTAGTACGCCATGTCGAACTTCGTGCCTGCGCCGTTCGGATACAGCACGCTGACTTTGACCATGCTCTTCTCCCCCTTCCACACTGACTTTGGTCGTGAAGCATATTGCCAGCGGGAGCTCTCGGGCAGCAAGAAACGATAGACCTCGAGTGTGCGAAGAGCAACTACAGGGCACTTCGTCGTTGGTCGCTATTTTCCCACGTTTCGAAAAGCGCGAAACGGTGGCCCTCACTTCCCTTCCGCGGATTCGCGCGCGGATTTTTCTCGCTCCTGTCTACTTGTCGTCTGGGTAGTAGTACCTGCCGTCGGCGGATAACTCCAGGTCTCGCGGATTTCTTTTGCGTTCGGTTTTGACCTCCTTTTTTGCGGCTTCGTTCTTTTCCTCTCCGTTCTTGTTTTCCTCACCGTTGGCCGGTTTGGGCAGGGTCCAGGGGGCGTAGCGCTCGCGGACAGATCGCGGCGTGGGCTCCATGCCGGACTGCTTCTTCATCTGGTCGATGACGCGGATGGTGAGATCGGTCAGGTCGTAGTCGTCGAGGTTGATTTTGCCGTCTGGGGTCTCTTCGAAATCTCCGTTCTTCCAGAGCGGCTGGCCGAGGCGGGTTTCCGCGGTTTTCTTCGGGTCGATGACGATTTCGTTCTTGGTTTCGGGCTCGAAGTTCGTGTGCTTGAGGTTCGAGGAGGCGATCTGCAGGCCGTAGAAGAGGAGGCCGGCGGTCTTTTGTTCGATTTGGCCTTCGAGCAGGAGCTGCATGATCTGCATGACCGAGAGCTGGATGGCGTTGGCGTCTTCGAGCACGGGGAGGGAGATGGTCGCTCTGGCGTTTCTGGCGCGGGCTGAGTTGATGACGAGCTTGCGCTCGTGCCATTGCTGGTGGAAGTAGCAGAAGCGGTGGTCTTTGAGAGCGGGGGAGCCGCACTGGGTGCCGTTGACCT
>QIAA01000076.1 GCA_003224905.1 Acidobacteriota bacterium | reverse complement strand
TGTACGCCCTGACGCAATAGTTCGGCCGCCTCACGGCGGCGCTGTTCCAACTTAACGAAGTCCCGGCGAACTCCTGCTGGATTTCCCATGCCGAGACAGTAGCATAGAAATCCAGGAATGTCACTATATTATGCGATAATCAATAAGTCTTTGCTTTTCTAGATTTTGCCTGCAACTCATTTCTTTTCAAAGATTTTGCCCCGGTTCTCCCGCTAACGTGATGATTCCAGAAGATCACCGGAGTAGGGGTATACCGATTTGTAACCGTGTTGGAAACTAAACCACTGGGTCAGCCGCGCAATGACTGCCTGTGTGACTTTACGAACCTGGCGATTTAAGATGTGTTCCCCGACCAGCCGTTATCGTCCGCGCCGGAGGACCACGTGAGCGTTACACGTCGAAACTTTCTTGCCACTACCAGGCTGGCAGCCGCCGCCCCGTTCGTCCTCGGCACAACTAACAAGTCCGGCAGCAAGCTTCCCATCGTCGGCGACGCCGACCATCAATACGAAGCCATCCACGACTGGGGCCAACCGCCCGCCAACATCAAATACGGCAACACTCACGGCGTCTGCGAAGACTCGCAAGGGCACATCTACATCCATCACACCGTCCATGCCGACAGCGAGAGCGCGGACACGATCGTGGTCTTCGACGAAGCCGGCAAATTCGTCCGCTCCTGGGGAAAGCAGTACAAAGGCGGCGCCCACGGCTTAATGCTGCGCAAAGAAGGAACCGAGGAATTCCTCTACCTCTGCGACTACGCGCACGCGATCGTCACTAAGCGCACGCTGAAGGGTGAAGAAGTCTTCACGCTCGGCTATCCGGTCGAATCGCCCGCCTACGATCCCAGCCGCAACAACGGACGCGTCCTCTACCAGCCCACCAACCTCGCCATCGCACCCAACGGCGACATCTACATCGCCGACGGCTACGGCTCCAGCTACATCAACCAATACACCAAAGACGCCCAATTCATCCGCACGTTCGGCGGCCAAGGCAAAGATGCCGGTCAGCTGAACTGCCCCCACGGCATCTGGGTCGATACCCGCGCCGAAACGCCGGTCCTGGTGGTTGCCGATCGCTCCAACCACCGCCTGCAGCGCTTCACCCTCGACGGCAAACACATCGACTTCATCCTCGACACAACCAAACTCCCCTGCCATTTCCACGAGCGCAACGGAGAAGTAGTGCTCCCGGATTTGTGGAGTAAGGTCGTCGTTCTCGATCGCAACAACAAAGTCATCGCCACACTCGGCGACGCCGGCTACACCCAGGAAGACTGGATGAAAGTACGCGCCCAGGACCGGGCGACCTTCCCTCCCGGAAAATTCATCTGCCCGCATAGCGCCTGCTTCGACCACGCAGGAAATATCTTCGTCGTGGAGTGGGTGGAGGTTGGCCGCGTCACCAAACTTCGCAAGATCGCGTAGTAGCAGGAGAAATATTGGAGTGAAGCCATGCCCGATTCCATCACCTTCAACGCCCGCGCCGTCTTCACCTTCTCCCCCGATCGCATCTACCGCGTGGAGTCTCGCAACGGCTGCCTGTATTTCCTGCGCATCGGCGGCCAGTTCGATAGGGACCGCCTCGGCCCGCCAGCCGGCGGAGGCCTGTTACCCGCCGTCATGATGTTGGCCGCAGGGCGAAAAGGCTCCGGAGCCGCGTTTGGCGGCGCACCGCGCGCGCGCATGGTCTACCAGGATGCTGCGCATCAACTGGGCGGCGATGCCGAAGAACTGGCTGCGATTGCGCCAGTTCGTGCTTCCTTGATCCACGAGCCGGAGGTAAGCCTCGTTCACGAGCGCAGTGCTTTGCAGAGTGTGATCCGGGCGCTCGCGGCGGAGATAACGCCGGGCCTGGCGGCGCAGTTCGTCATAGACCAGGGGCATCAGGGCGTCAAGCGATTGGTGATCGCCGTTTCCCCCAATTTACGAGCAGCTGTGTTACCTGGCTGGACGGAAGAGTGTTCACATTGACCCCGGCGCGGTGGGAGGACGAATGATTGCCTGAAACGATAAAGTCTGGAAAACCCCTAAGTCAAATCAGCGACTGATTGCGAAAACGGCGGTTACTGCAGATCAGCTTTCTCAGGGTTGTAGTAGAAATGAAATCGCAGAGCAAGGTACTGCCCTGGAAACTCATTAGGTAAAGGCGGAAAAGGATTCGAAGCGGTAATTCCGCCCCAGGCAGCGCGGTCCAAGGCTATGTCGCCTGAAGTGCCGCTCCCGCTGCCGGCCAACGCCATGCCCTGCACGCTGCCATTTCTCAGAATGGCAAATTCGATCGACACTTTGCCCTTTTTCATCAAGGGTGCGCGTGCTGATTCCGGAATGATGCGGTACCAGTTTTCGCGCACATCGTGGAGTACGCGGGCAAGATAGGGACCGAAGTCAACGCCCATGGTGTCGCTGAGGACATCCAGTGGGCCCACCTCGGCAGGTTGCCTGCCTTGGCTTAGGCCGTAGTCGCCACCAGCTCCGCCGTAGCCGCCACGGTTCGCGAGGGCAGCTCGCGCTGCCTGTTCGATGGCGGATCCAGGAGATATGGGACTCGTGCTGAAGGTAGGCTTGGGCCGGTTCGCGGGAGGTGTCTGCAGCCGGGCGACCTGATTTTCGGCGGGAGGCGGTGCTCCCTGACCCGGCTGCTGGGTTTGCGCGGGATTGGAGGCCACAGGCGGAGAAGGCTGTTGTGGCGGCGCGGTTGGCCCACTCGGTCCCGGAGCCCCGGACCGGGCACTGTCGAGAATTTTCTTCAGCTCGTCGCGGTTAAGCTGGGGTGTTCGCGAAGTGGCGATGCGGTCTTTGTCAGAGATGATATTACTGTCCGGCTTTTTTGTGACCTGCTGCTCGTCAGGCGGCAATTCAAGATAGGTAAGCTCTTTTTGCCGCAACAGGTCTTGCGGGCTGATCATGACTACGGGGCGTCTATGGAAAAAACGTTCCTGGAGCTTCTGCGAGTTCACGACCAGGATTACAAGCGTGAGATGGAAGACTACCGAAATCCAAAAGGCTTCGCGCTGACGAGAGCGCGAGAGATCGTCCTGCAGCTGGACGAGCAGCGCGGGAGCATCGTGCAGCTCGCGGAAAGCCATCTCCCAGCGATCGGCGTCGTACAGATCGCTTTCGTACGGGCGAGAGCGCTGTTGCGGCGCGGGGGCCGGAGCGCGCGGCGGGATTTCAGTCGTGGACATCGAACCCATGAGTTATCAGATTAGAAACACCTATTCGGCCTTTAGTTGCTGACCAGATCAGTAACAGCTCAGCTCGAATTGCAGCTGCCTTTATTCTCGCATCTTTAGCAAGAAACTGCGAAAGGCTGAAGGTACAACGACTTGCGGCTCGCACCTGAGTCGTCAATAAAAAGCTTACCGCAGGCAAATCGCGGGGCTGTCAAGAAATGTAAATGCCGGCGTTAGCGGAATTCGCTGCTCGCGTCGTGCCAAGGGCGACTCGACCACAGAGAAATGCATGGATGCTTCCGCTTCGCTACGCTCAGCGTCAGCATGACAAGGTGGACGGGATATTAAGAATGCAGTCGTTCGATCTGGATTTTATCGGCGTGAGTTCGGATCACATTCAGGATATCAAGAGCGAGCGCCAGAGCCCGGCGACCATCTTCCAAGGCGACGACCGGCTTTGAGCGGGTGCGCACGGCATCCAGAAAGGACTTCAACTCAGCTTGCAGGGGCTCTTCTCTCGTTACGGAAGGCTTGACTAGTTTGATTTGCGGATTGGCGGAGGGCGTTCCCTCGCTTCCGCTGTCAATGCTGAAGAGGAGCACGTCCTGGCGGCTGTAATCGAGTGAAACGTACTGTTTTGGCTGGAAGAAGCGCAGCTTCCGCACGCGTTCTGTGGACACGCGGCTGGCGGTGAAGTTGGCGACACAGCCCGACGCAAATTCCACGCGTACGTTTGCAATATCAACTTTGCCCGACAAAATGGGGATTCCGACGGCGCGGATCTCCTTGACCGGAGAATTCACGAATGAAAGCACGATATCGAGATCGTGAATCATGAGGTCGAGCACGACATCGATGTCGAGCGATCTGGGAGTGAAGACGCTCAGGCGGTGGACCTCGAAAAACATGGGCTGAGTAATCAGCGGGAGGGTGGCGCGGACTGCCGGGTTGAAGCGCTCGAGATGGCCGATCTGGACGACTCGCCCCAGATTTTGTGAAATCCGAATGAGTTGGTCAGCTTCGACTAGAGATGCCGCGAGCGGCTTTTCGATCAGCACATCGATTCCCGCTTCCATCAGGGTTCGGGCTACCGGCAGGTGCTGGGCGGTAGGGACGGCTACGGATGCGACCTGAACCTCGCTGTGGGTTGTGAGGAGCTGATGGATGGAACCGAACGCGCGGCAACCAAAGTCGCGCGTAACCGCGTCGGCGCGGTCAAGGTTGGAATCTACTATGCCGACCAAGCGTACCGGTTCGCCCTGTTTGGCGAGTTCCTGATAGACGCGGGCGTGATTGCGCCCGAAGGCGCCCACGCCGATTACGGCGGCATTAATGATTGAATCGGATTTCAGCGGTGTGCCCCCAACCCGCTCAGGAGGGAACATTAAATCACACCGCAGCGGGTCAGAACACATTGGAAACGATTCGCCAGAAATTTTGGAATGGAGGGCCGGTCGCGCTCAGTGAAACTTCTTCAACAAGGCGATTTGTCCTGCATGGTAGAGCTCGTGTTGCACGATGCCGCTGAACATGTAATAGAAATTGTAGTAGCTTTCGGTTTTTCCGGGGACCTGCTCGTTCAGGCGTGAATCGGGAAATACAGCGACTGCTTTGACGAGGTCGTCGTGCGTTTGCTTAACCGCTTCTTTGGTTTTTTCCCAGGCAGCCTCGCTGGTGTCTTTGACGGACGGGAAATTTTCATCATCGCTTAGAGTGACCGAGGCTCCGGCAGTGCGGTGGAGTACGGCACCGTCCCAGGCGGCAATATGCAGAACGAGTTCCCAAATGCTGTGAGCGTTGGGGATCGGCTTGCCAGCGGCTTGGGCGGCGATGACTCCGCTAAGGAGCTCAAGCACGGAGTCACCGTGCCAGGCTTCGCCTTCAAAGGCGCGGCGGATCTGGTCGGCGAGACGAGCAGTTTCAGACATTGCTGCACCTCAGTTTTTGAAGTCGTTACTTAATCAGCCACAATTGCAATGCCATTTGTGTCGGCGGACTGCACAACGGCGCTTCCGTCCAATAGCAGGCATTTGTTCGCGTCCACGGCCAGGCAAGTTGCGCCGGCGGCGTGCATCACCTCTATGGTTTTGACGCCCACCACAGGCACATCGAAACGCATATCCTGATCGGGCTTGGCGATCTTTACCACGGTCAGAGCATGGCTCAGGGTGGACGCGCTGCCTTCGAGCGAACGCATAACTTCCCCGGCTCGTGCGATGGTGGCATCCGTTCCTTCCATGGCTTCGACCGCCACACAGGCACTTTCGGCGACGACCACGGTCTGACCGATATCTAAATGCGCCAATTGCTGCGCGACCGATCGACCGTACTCGATGTTCTTGCGTTCCTGGTCAGTCGGAATGCGCTTTGTAAGAACGCCTGGTTTCGCAAGGAGCGGTTCCAGCAGGGCGGTTGAGCTTTCCAGGTGAATCCCTTCTTCGGCAAGGACTTTGGCGACGGCTCCGATGAGCGAGTCGGTGTTGCGGGTTCCGAGCGAGAACAGCAGTTTCGCAAGCCGCAAGTCTGGCTTGATGCTGGAAAATATCTGCTTGTGCTTCACTTGCCCGGCCATGATAGCCCGGTGGACGCCTTCGAGTTTAAAAGTTTCGATCAGCTTGGAAAGTTCGCCCAGCGAAAGCCAGTGCACTGCGGACGCGCCGCGGGAATCGATTTCCGGGAAAGTCTCTTCTTTGATGGCTGCGACCACGACATCGAATCCTTGAGCTTTCGCAGCATCGAGCACGAGCAGCGGAAACTTGCCGTTACCAGCGATCAGGCCGAGTTTGGGTTTGGAGGACATCAGAAACTCAGTGGCTAGTGGCTAGTGATTAGTGACTAGTAAAAACAAAAGACCACAAGTGACGCATAAGACTAGCAACTAGCCACTAGCCACTAGCCACTACTTAATCACTCCACGCTGGGACTCTTCGATAAACCTGATCAGCATGTCTACATCTTCTCCGCGGTCCGGCTCGGATTTTAGCTTCTCCAGCGCCTGAGTGGTGTTGAGTTTGGAGGCGAGCAGCACTTTGTAGGCATGATGGATTTTGCGGATTCTCTCGCGCGAGAAGCCACGGCGTTCCAGTCCCAGCGCGTTGAGTCCATAGGCGTGGGTGTCGCGTGCGGCCACCGTTTTCGAAAACGGCAAGACGTCTCTGGTGACAGTAGTGCCGCCTCCGACAAACGCATATGCCCCGATGCGCACGAAGTGGTGTATCGGGCAGAGCGCGCCTATCTGTGCCCAGTCGCCAATCGTGATGTGACCACCGAGGGTGGCGGCATTGGCCAGCAGGACGTGATCGCCGATCAAGCAGTCATGAGCGACGTGCGTGTAAGCCATGATAAGCGTGTGATTGCCAATGCGTGTGACACCGCCGCCTTTCACGGTACCGCGGTTGATGGTTACGAACTCGCGAATTTCGTTGTGATCACCGATTTCCAGGCGCGTCGGTTCGTCCGCATAGCTCAGATCCTGGGGCGCCATGCCGGTTGAAGAGAAGGGAAAAAAGCCGTTGTCGATGCCGATTTTTGTTGGTCCCTCGATTGCGACGTGTGAGATCAGATGGCACCCTTCTCCCAATTCAACCTCCGGGCCGATGACGCAGTACGGACCAATTTTGCATGAAGGATGAATCTTTGCTTTCGGGTCGATGATGGCGGTGGGATGGATGCTCATCCGTTGAGAAGAGGAATTGCGGAATCGTGGCGGCGCACGAAATTAGTCCGTTTCTTCGGCGGCTTCGTCGCCGGAGAAGCCGCGCGCACGAGATGCGTCTACGAGGCGGCAGGTCACGGTCGCTTCCGCCACTTTCTTGCCTTCCACGTAAGCGATACCCTGCATGCGAACGGCGTGTACCTTCCAGGCTTTTACTTCAACTTCAATTCGCAACTGATCGCCGGGAACCACAGGGCGGCGGAAGCGGGCGCGCTCAATGCCGGTAAAAAACATCAGCTTGCCTTCGCGATCCTCCACTTCTGTGAGCAGCAGCGCACCCCCTGCCTGCGCGATAGCTTCCACGATCAGCACGCCGGGCATTACAGGCGCACCGGGGAAGTGACCGGCGAAAAATGGCTCGTTGATAGTGACGTTCTTGATCGCCACAATGCGCTGCTTGCGAGTAAGGTCGATGACCCGATCGATCAGCAAGAAAGGAAAACGGTGCGGAAGGATCTTGCATATTTCGTGAATGTCCAAGGTCACCTTCGCGGGAGCTCCGTTGTGGTCTGAGCGGTTTCGGACATGCTTAGATCGTCAGCTTCTTAGACCGGGAGCGAAGATTATACTGTACGCACTCCTCAAAACCCGTCTGAGGCTCACCGAAAATATGGCACGTTCCCGTATGCACGAAGATAAATCCGCGTCCAGCAAGAGCAGCAATGTTACCAACCGGCTGCGTTACTTCAGCGAGCGCAGTGATGCCATCACTGAAACCGTCCGCCATCTGGTGGAAATCGAGTCACCAAGTGATGTGAAGGCGGCGGTCGACCGGCTGGGCGCATTTCTAGCCAGCAGGTTTGAGCAGCTGGGCGGACGCGCAAAGTTCCATCGGGCGCAGGATTTCGGCGATCACCTGCAGGTGGATTTCACGGCCGCGAATAAGCGCAAGCCGGTGCTGTTGCTGGGCCATCTGGACACGGTGTATCCAATCGGCACTCTTTCCACGATGCCTTGCCGAATCGGCGATGGGCGGCTTTGGGGGCCAGGTACGCTGGACATGAAGTCGGGCATCGGGTTGATGCTGCATGCTGTCGAAGGGCTGCGGTCCTGGCATGGAGATAACATGCCGCGTGCAGTCACGATTCTGCTGGTCTCGGATGAAGAAGTAGGCAGCGACTCGTCGCGGAGGATCACGGAGAGTCTGGCCAAGAACTGTGCACCGGTGCTGGTGCTTGAGCCTGCCTTTGGCCTTAGGGGAGCATTGAAAACCTCGCGCAAGGGTGTTGGAGAGTACAGAGTCAAGGTGATCGGGAAGGCCGCGCATTCCGGTCTGGACTTTGAAAAGGGGCAGAGCGCGATTCTGGAGCTGGCAAGGCAAATCGTTCAGATTTCGAAGCTGGTAGACGTGAAGCGCGGGACCACCATGAATGTGGGCGTAATTTCCGGGGGAACTCGAACGAATGTAGTTCCAGAGCAGGCGGCAGCATCGCTGGACGCTCGCGTGCTACGGATGAAAGATGCCCCCGCCATCGATAAAAAACTGCGGGCGCTGCGGCCGTTCAATCGCGCATGCAAATTAGAAATCTCAGGCGGTATCAATCGGCCTCCCATGGAGCGAACGAAGAGTGTGGTCGAGCTTTACAAGAAGGCTGCTGGGATTGCCAAAGAGCTTGGCTGGAAGCTGGAAGAAGCGGCAGTGGGCGGCGGGTCTGACGGAAACTTTACGGCGGCGCTGGGTATTCCTACGCTAGATGGGCTGGGAGGAGTGGGCGAGGGGGCGCATGCTGCGCATGAATCGATTTTGATCTCGGAATTGCCCCGGCGCGCGGCTCTGCTGGCACAGTTGATAGAAAGCGTTTAGGCAGTGTTCGCTCTTTGACTGAACCTATTCCGCTGGCCTAGAATCTCAACAGAAACGAGGTCTCATGCCTGGAAAACTTGGTTTGCCGGAAATCTTGATTATTCTGGCGATTGCGCTGCTGATCTTTGGCCCCACCAAGCTCGCAGACTTGGGCAAAGGTCTGGGCGAAGGGATTAAGAATTTCAAGTCGGCGGTAAAAGACGGCGGCGAGGGTTCGGAAAAGAAACCGTAAGGCGCCTGTCTTCCGGTCATATTCCGCCGTGCTCCTTGAGCATGCGGTAAACCAGAGCTATTGGTAATCCCACCACGTTGAAGTAATCCCCGTCAATTCGAGAGATCCACCGGGATGCCACGCCCTGGATCGCGTACGCCCCGGCTTTATCCATGGGCTCGCGAGTGGCGATGTAGCTGCGGACATCTTCCGCAGTTAATTCCGCCATCGTGACATTCGTCAGCTCCGAGCGGGTGTCTTCAAAATCAGTTCCCGGTTCGCGGTTCTCAGTTCTCAGATCTGGCCCCAGGAGACACACGCCGGTGATGACCTGGTGTGTGCGCCCGGATAACAGATGCAGCATTCGGGCTGCATCCTGCTCTTCGCGAGGTTTGCCCAGGATCTCGCTTTCGATCACGACAATGGTGTCGGCGCCGAGAATGAGGTCGTGGGAATGCTGCAGGAAAACAGCCCGCGCTTTCTCCCGCGCCAGCCGTTCGGCATGAGCTCGCGGCGGCTCTTCGGGAAGCAGGTCTTCGGGAATGTTTGCGGGGCAGATCTCAAATGCGATGCCCGCATTGCGCAGCAGCTCTTGACGTCGCGGGGATGCCGACGCGAGAACAAGCCTTGATTGCAAACTAGCGACTCCCGGCAACACCGCGAACGGATTCAATCAGCTTGGCTGAGTCGTATCCGATGCCGTCTTTGAAGACGATTTCAACGTTCTCGATGTCCTCGATTTTCTTGGACGGATCGCCCTTGGTGACTACCAGGTCAGCTCTTTTTCCCGCTGCGATGGACCCGATAGTGTCGGCTTCACCGAGGTACTGCGCACCATTGAAAGTGGCAATGCGGATGGCTTCGAGCGGAGTGAAGCCGGCCTCCACCAGCAGTTCTACTTCGCGCTGATCACCGAACCCAGCCAGCACGCCACCGATGCCTGTAGGATCCTCGCCCGCCAGCAACGTTCCGCCTGCTTTGACGAATGCGTTCTCGAATTCCATCTCTTTCTTGAACGCGCCGACCACCGGCGACACATCCGTGCCGTAAATACGACGCAAGCGGGCCGTATCGCCCATACGGACTTTATCATCGAGAAATGCGGCGCGGGCGTCAGGAGAGAGCGCGTCCAGCACTCGCTGCTGAATGCTGGGACGTCCGGGCACCTCTACTTCGAACACCGGAAGTGTCGACGTTACCGCGACGTGCCGTTTTACCAGGTCCAGGATCATGTCGTGTACCGGCCCGGATTGAATGTCCAAATGAGAGTAGAAATCCATGTCCTTGGGTGTATTCGGACACTCGCCGGGTTTTTTCCATGGAAAAAATTCCGTGTCGACCAGGAGACCATGTTCCAGATCGTCTATGCCCAGAGCGGCAGCTTCTCTGAATCCAATTGAACAGAGGTGGCCGGTAACCTTGGCACCGCGTTTGTGCGCAGCTTTGATAGCCGCGGACAGCTCGTCAGCGGTGATGAAGTTGTAGGCTTTGAAATTATCGACTCCTTCGTCCAGCCAGTAGTTCACCATGCGGACGGCTTCATCAGGGCCGCTCAATTGAAAAAGTTGAAGCGCGAACGTTCCCTTGCCCTCCAGATAAGGCCCGGTTACATGCATGTGGGGACCGGGCATCTTGCCGCTGTCGATTGCGCGCTTGATCTCCAGATCTGTGTAAGGTTCGAGGGAACCGCCGGTGCGGATTGTCGTTACTCCGGCCGCGAGGTAGAGCCTCGGGAAGCTGAACCCCATTTCGCCAAAGATGGCGTCTCCCATGGGGTAGAAGAGATGGTCGTGCATTCCCACCAGCCCGGGAATAACCGTGTGATCGTGCAAATCCAAGGTCTGGAAGTTCTGAGGAATGCTTGCCGATGAGGAATCACCTACGGACGAGATTTTCCCGTTGGAGAGGACAACCGTTTGATCGTCACGCGGCGCGGCTCCGGTCTCATCGATAATGCGCACGTGCGTTAAAGCCACCGCAGGCCCCTTTACTTTGACGAAGGCGCTTACTTCGGGAGAGAGATTTTGGCCGTGCATGGCGATGGCGATAAAGCAGCAGATGATCGAAAGGACGATGTTTCGCATGGGCGATCCTTTAGAGGATTTCTCAGCGCTGAGATTGTATCGGAGAGGGTGGTGAGCCGCTGACCGGGGTCAGAGGAATCACTCACGATTCGTGCGCAGTAAATCCATGAAAGATTTGCCCGTCTGTTTCAATTTCATTTCCAAGCGCTGGGTACAATCGCAGTCGCCGCAGGCCCACGGCTCTGAGCCGTTCTGGTCGCGGCACTTGCGGCGGTCATGCGCATCCTGAACTCTGGTGAGCTCGAAGTATTCCTCCCAGTAGGGCCGCTCTTCCTGTAGTGGGGTTGGGCAGTAACACACCTCGACCCAGCGGGTACTCTCATCAGCGCATAGACGGGCGTCCTGCATGTTGCGCAAGTATTCGCCTTCTGCAACCGAGCCTCGGCCCAGAGTTTCTTCGTGAATCGCTTTCAAGAGCGCGTGCTCGAGGCCAGGCTTCACTCGCGCTCGAACAAGGTAACGCATGGCACTTCTATTTTAGCGTGTCGGCAAAGGTGTCAAACTGTCCCTGTTAGAATCACAAACAGCCCTGTCATCATGGATTCCTCGCAGATCCGCAATTTTGCCATCATCGCGCATATCGACCACGGGAAATCGACGCTGGCCGATCGCCTGCTGGAGCTCACCGGCTCCGTTTCGGCGCGGGAGATGCAGGCGCAGGTGCTGGATTCCATGGATCTGGAGCGGGAACGTGGGATCACCATCAAGGCACATGCCGTGCGCATGATGTACACGGCGCACGATGGGCAGACGTATCAGCTCAATTTGATCGATACGCCCGGGCATGTGGACTTCTCCTACGAAGTTTCGCGCTCGCTGGCGTCGTGCGAGGGGGCGCTGCTGGTGGTTGATGCCTCGCAGGGCGTTGAGGCACAGACACTGGCCAATTCCTATATTGCCATCAATAACCGGCTTGAGATCATTCCCGTGATCAATAAGATTGATTTGCCGAGCGCCGACGTGGCGCGCACGAAGGAAATGATCGAAGGCGCGGTTGGGCTTGATGCCACTGACGCTCTGCTCATTAGCGCAAAAACCGGGCAGGGCGTGCCCGAGGTGCTAGAGGCGGTTGTTAAGCGTGTCCCGGCCCCGAAGGGCAAACCCACGCGCAGGCTGCAGGCGCTGATTTTCGATTCCTGGTTTGATCCCTACCGCGGGGTTATCGTACTGACTCGTGTTTTTGAAGGCATGTTGCGCAAAGGGCAAAAAATCCGGCTATGGTCAAACGGGCGCGTCTTCGAGGTGGAGACGCTGGGCGTGCTCACGCCCAAGCCGGTCGAAATCGAAGAACTGCGCGGGGGCGAAGTCGGTTTCTTGATTGCCAATATCAAGAACGTTGCCGACACCAAGATTGGGGATACCATCACTGACGACGAACGTCCCGCCTTTGAGCCACTGCCCGGCTTCGAAGACATCAAGCCTATGGTTTTCGCTGGGCTCTACACGGTAGATGCGCACGAACACACACAACTTCGAGAGGCACTGGAAAAACTGCGGCTGAACGATTCATCTTTCTTTTTCGAGCCCGAAAGCTCGGTGGCCCTGGGCTTCGGCTTTCGCTGCGGATTCCTCGGCCTGCTGCACATGGAGATCATCCAGGAGCGGCTGGAACGCGAGTTCGGACTCAATCTCATCACCACGGCGCCGGGCGTGCGGTACAAGATCACCGGCAGCGATGGGAAATTAATCGAAGTCGATAATCCTTCACGATGGCCCAATCCTACTGAGATT
>QIAA01000250.1 GCA_003224905.1 Acidobacteriota bacterium | reverse complement strand
CCGAGTAGCCCCCCGGGCCGAACGATTGATAATCCTGTCCGGTGTTCCAGAACGGCTCGGCGGTGACATCGTTGGATTCCGCGTTCAGGCGCATGTCCGCGCCATTGATGTAATAAGGAATCGCGCTGTTATGAGTGGCCTCTTTTGCGTACGTGCGTAGCAGGTCCATATATCTCCAGAAATTCGGACCGTTATAGTTCTCACGGCCGAGTGCCTGGTCATCATCGATTTGAATATTGATCAGCGGCCCCCCGTTTTCTGCAAGCAAGGGATTGACCAGGGCGAAGACGTCGTGAAACCACCGCCGTGTATAGTCCAGGTGAGTCTGGTTCTCCAACCACTTCGTTGCCGCCTCTTCCGACTTGTCATATTGCAACTGGCTCCAGAGGGGATAGCGCCCTTCTAGAATGCTCTGTTCGGACATGCCATATTCCGGGCGCCGAAGCAGCCAATCGGGATAGCCGCCATTGCGCCACTCATCCGTGAAATAGGGCCCGGGCCGAAACGTAAGCTTGAAGTCCATCAGATCAATCAAGCGGAGCAAATACTTTAGGTCGCGGCGTGGATTGGTGTGGCCGTCGAAGTCGAGGACGCCCTCTTCCGGCTGCTGCCAATTCCAGAGGGGATAAAGATCAATGGTGTTGATGCCCAGGGCCTTCAGGTGCAGTAAGACTTCGGCCCATCGATCACGCGGAATACGGTGGTAGAAGAACGCAGCGCCGTGCATCAGGAATGGCTTGCCATCTACCCAATATTCCGGATAGGTGTTTACGACACGGAACTCATTATTGGGCGTACCAATGACTGGCTTGATGTCGTCTTGTGGCCAAGCGGCAACAGCCTCAAACCCAGAGGCGAGAAGCACAACGACGGTTGCAAAGACATACTGCAACCGTCGAACCCGAAGCTTCATCCATTCCTCGTTCGCAACTGCGGCTCTTTTGGGATTGTCATTTGGGGACGTCAGCAGCGGGATTGTGATCAAAAAATCCGTCCGGTACCAGCCGGAAGCCAGCTGGGTGAACTGTCATAATCGGCCACTCCTCCGGGCGCGGGATATGGGTCACGCCGAGCGTGTACCAGATCACAACGTCGCTGTCTTGAAGAGACCGGTTCGCGCGTATCCAGACAGGCAAACCGTCATCCCCGCGGCTTTGGTTCGCATAAAAACCAGCTGCGTACAACTGCGTAGGGTCGTAGGCGGTGGCCCAAAAATGTGCATTGATGAAGCCGGCGCGCTTCCGCAGCCACGAGTCTGGCGCCGCGTACGGCACCGAGTTCTCTTCCGGCACGAGAATGTAGCCTGTACTTGCGCCGACACTGTTTCTTACTGACGAATTCACGACTTCCCACTTGCGGCTGCTCGCCAGGTTGACGTTCCTATGTGCCTCTGCCTCCGAGCGCAGCGCAGTTCCTTTCATTACAAACGCGCTTTTGTATCGATTGCCAGGGTTGGCCGTCTCCGCCGCGGTGTTCATTTCCACGACGCTGTTCTTAGTTCCGTCTACATCCATATCCAGGCGAAAATTGAAGAAATGCTGATGATGCACCGCCAGCAAGTTCGGCTCCACGAGATGGCCGTATGCCATATCCGAGGCCGAATTATGCAATTCGGAAGCCAGATCAACCCCCTTGGTTTCCATGATCCCAGTGAGTAGCACACGCATCTCCAGGGTTCCATCCTGATGGAAGATCCAATTGAATCCATAGTCGTAGTTGCCTACGGTTGCGATCCAGGAAAGCACCAGTTCACGGGAACGCTGAGAGTTGTTCTGGTTGTTGTCGCGATCAAAGTGCTTCCACAAGAGACCACCGTCTCTCTCGTAAAGAGCCACAGCACGCGGGATCACAAATGAAACGCCGGTCTCATCCGCAAGGGTTGCGTCGAAAAAGGTGGCATTCGAAGGCGCGTCTACCTCGGGCTCCAGTGAGTTGGCATAACGGCCCATGCTGTCCTCGCCTTCATCAAAGGCGTTCCGAAAATACCAGGCTTCTGAGGGGTCGCCATAGGGGACTACCATTTCGGAAAGCGACCCGCGATACAGGATAGGGCGTAACTTTCCGCGATCCTCGTAGCCCACGGTGTACAGCACGAGCCCTTCGCGGCCGTTCAGCGCGAACCGAAACCGCCAATTCTGCCAGCTCACTTCGTTGTTCTGCACTCGGGAGTTTGTTCCGTCCGGCTGAATAATCTCTAGTCTCTTTAGGGGCTCTCTGGCGTGATTGCTCTCCTCTGAGCCGGGTGTGATCGCGCTCTTGGGCCGCGGCACCACTCCAGTATCAGTAAACTTGAATACTTTCTTGGTGTTCAGGTTTACATAGACCACGACGCCCTCTACTGGGCCGGTGGCGAACGTGTTGGCGGAAGGGTCGCCACCATAGTACGAGATGGCGCGGCGGAAACGGAAGCCGGATTCTTTCGGATCGCCGAAATAGCCCCCTGCCCAATCGTCGATTCTGAGCTTGCTGAGATCAGAGATTCCCCGCTTGCGCATGGCCTCCTGCCAGCGAGGGTCAGCCCGGACGGCATCCTCGACGATTTTTGTATCTTCGGTCAGGTAGCTGGGCTGGACGCCGCGGATCTCTTTCCAGGAACTCACCTTCCTTGAACTGAGATCCACGATTGCCTCAAATGTCTGATTGCTGCTCCGTTCGTAGACCACCACAAAGGCTTCACGGTCCGGTTCGCTTCCAGGCCGTGGGTCCAGCACTTCCTGCTTCGAGGGCTCACGTAGGGTGATCAGAGAAAAACGGCTGTCATTGCTTACCTTTGCGGCCTGTTTCAATATCTGGACCGCTGCCAGAATTTCGTCCTTGGCAAGGGGAGCCAGGGCAGAGTGGTCATTGTCGGGATAGGCCAGAGCAGCGCCGGCCAGCAGGCATATCAGGAACGAAGATCCAATACGAAGAGCGAGACTTTTGAGGCGGTCGCTGCCAACGTGACTCGCTCCCCGGATGGAGCTGTCCATTCACGTCTCCCTGGACGGATTCGGTTCACTCAAAGCCCGGACCAAGAATCCGGGCCAAGAGTGCAGTCGAAATTCAGAAATAAAACTTCAAGCCAAACTGAATCTGTCGAGGCGCGGCCGCGGCCGTAGCAAAGCCGTAGCTGCCACCGCCCAGACGCTTCGAACTGCCAGCGGGTACGAGGAAGTTTGCATGATTCGGAAGGTTAAAGATCTCCGTCCGGAATTCGAAATGTGTACTCTCGCTGGTCCGAATGATCTTGAATATGGACAAGTCCCACTGCTGCAGGCCAGGGCCGCGGACGATATTGCGTCCAGCATTACCAAAACCGAAAAAGTCTGATGCCGGAGCATTGGTGGGCGGATCCTGGAACGAGCAGGTATTGAAAAATGTTCCGGCCACACAAGGATGGCCATTCGGATTCTGCCCCGGCACCAGATCAGCACGTTGCCCCCCATCAGAGTTGGCAAAGTTGCCATTGCCGTCGGTGATCGTGTACCAGTTCCCGGTGGAGAGAGTGGTGATACCCGCAATCTGCCAACCACCGAGAATCTTGTCAGCCGCGCCGTTCAGGCCACCGCCGAAATGCTTGCCGTGTCCGATGGGCAAATCATAAATGTAGCTGAACACGAACCGGTGGCGGACGTCGAAATCGGAGTTCCCGCGTTCCCACTGGGGAAAAGCACGGAAGAAACGCGGCCCGCTATTGTTGGACGATCCCAGATTGGCCGACGACGCATTGTCGATGGAGTGGCTCCAGGTGTACGAGGCCAAGAAGGACAATCCCCCCGAGAACCGTTTCTCAAAGCGGGA
>QIAA01000075.1 GCA_003224905.1 Acidobacteriota bacterium | reverse complement strand
AGAGCAGTCGTTCTCACCCCGGCCCAGCCATCCGAGCAGTGCGATGTCTTACTAAGTCCTTTGTCCGTAATATTTTACGTGTAAGCACCTTTCCTTCCAAGATTTTACCTCGCCCCCGCAGCGCGCCCCTCCAATGGATTCAAAGATTTAGCTTCGTCCCCAAGGGATTTAACTTCTGCATTCTTCCTTCTGCCTTCGCATTTGCGCCATTAAGTCCTCTGTTGTCTAGATTTTACCTGCAACTCCTTTCGATCCAAAGATTTTGCTCGTGTCTTCGCGCTAAGCTGATGATTCCACAAGACCGCAGGGAGAGGGTGTTATACCTCGCGAACGGGTGAGCCCCAAATTTGTGCTAGTAACTCCTTTGCTCTCTAGATTTTACCAGCAAGTCCTTTCAATCCAAGGATTTTGCCGGTGTTCTCGCGCCAAACCCATGATTCCAAAAGATCAGGGGAGGAGGGGGTATATACCTTTTTCCGAAGCGAGCAGGTGCCGAGCTTCGCTCGGCCGGACAGCCGGTGGCGGCTGTCCCCACATGGCCTGTCGCGGCACGGGCTAACTACTCGCTCCCGCTGTCACCCGCAGCGCCGGCAATGTACAGCTCGGCGACGTGGTCGGCGATTTTGCCGGGGTCGGCTTCGGCGAGGTTGGCTAGGACAACTACCGTTAGCTTGTCGTCGACGTAGCGGGAGATGTGGGTTTTGAAGCCTTGCCAGGCGCCGCTGTGGGCGATGACCCGGTGTCCGTGCTTCTCTTCGATGAACCAGCCGAAGCCGTAGTGGTCCGAGTTGGGCTTGCCGTTGTTCAGCTTGGCGGGAGTCCACATCTGGTCGAGGCTGGAGCGCTTGAGGATTTTTTCGGTGTAGAGGGCGGCGTCCCACTTGGCGAGATCGAGAATGGAGAAATAGAGGCTGCCGTCGGCGGTGGTGTTGAGAGCGGGCGCGACCCACTCCTGGTTTTTGAGTTCGCCTTTCACGAGGCGGTAGCCGGCGGCGCGGTTAGGGATGATGTCGGCTTCGCTGATGATGCGCGTGGTTTGCATATCCAGCGGGCGGAAGATGCGCTGCTGGAGGAAGTCTCCGTAGAATTTTCCGGTGACGCGGTGGATGAGGATGCCGAGGGTGGCGTATCCCAGATTGCTGTAGCTCCACTTGGAGCCGGGCGGAAAGGCGAGCGGGATGGCTTCGATGATTTTCAGGATTTGGTCTTCGGTGTAGTCCTTGCGAAAGTCGAAGTCCTTGGGATAATCCGTGAAGCCGGCGGTGTGGCTCAGCAGGTGGCGGATGGTGACGGGCTTCCAGGCGGGCGGTGCGTCTTTGAAATACTTGGTGATGGAATCGTCGAGATTGATTTTGCCTTCTTCCACCAGCAGCATGATTCCGGTGGCGGTGAACTGCTTGCCCATGGAACCTGACTGGAAGATAGTTTCGGGCTTGACTGGGACCTGGAGTTCGACGTTGGAGAACCCGAAGCCCTGCGCGCGGATCGGCTTGCTGTCGCGAGATACGAGGAGAGCGACGCCGGGGATGTGCTGGCGCTGCATTTCGGAGGTGACGTATTGAGCGACGGCGTCGGGGGAAGGGTTGGATTGAGCCAGGGCGAGTGGCGTTGTAGCAAAACAGCACGCGACGGCTGTAAAGAGGATCCGTCTCGAGGTTCGCATTTCGAAAAATGGGTAAAAGAAATGCATCGATCCTTCCCCTTCGCTGCGCTCAGCGTCAGGATCACAATGCTAAAGACGGATTATTAGCCGGTGTAGGCCAGTTCCACCACGGTGCAATCGTCGTTGAGGGGGTTGCCGCCGCAGAAATCGGCGACGGCAGCGAAGATGCCTTCCATGGATGCGCCTTTGGCGGCGACGGCTTCCAGGCGGTGATCCTCGAAGAAGTCGCCGCGGGCGTTTTCGGCTTCGGTTACGCCGTCGGTGACCAGGATGAGGCGGTCTCCGGGATGCAAGTTGTAGTGATCGCTTTCGTAGGTGGCATCGGGCAACAGACCTACGGGCAGATTTCCATGCCGAGGGCGGATGACTTCGCGGTTGCAAACCAACAGGGGCGGCACGTGGCCGCAGTTGACATATTCCAGCTCTCCGTCGCGCTGGATGCGAGCGATGATCATAGTCGCGTATTTTTCGCCAATGTGTTTGTGGGTGAAGAAGCGATTGGCAGCGGTCACGATTTCGGTCAAGGGCATGCCAGCGGCGAGCTGGGAATAAATCATTCCCTGGAGCGTGTTGGCGAGCAAGGCAGCGGACACTCCCTTTCCGCTCACGTCGGCGAGCACAACCGCAAGGCCGTGTTCCGTAATGACGGCATCGAAGAAGTCGCCGCCAATTTCTTTACAGGAAAGATTTCTGCCCTTGACGTGCGCGAAAGGAACATCAGGGATGGCGACGGCCATCAGGCCCTGCTGGATCGACGCGGCGATGGAGAGTTCCTGCTGGTAACGCCGCGCTGCCTCTTCGGCTTGCACCAGGCGTGCATTTTCGATGAGAGAGGCTGCCTCTGTGGCGATGGCGCGCAAAATATCGTTGCTCACGCTGGAGATATCACGGGAAGCGAAACGCGAATCCACGTAAAGCGCACCCATGACCTCGCCTGAGTTTTGGGCGGGAGCAGGAGCTCCCTCGCCACGAGTGGCTTGTACCTGCGGCTTGCGCAGAGGAATACAGATTACGGTGCGCAGATCGTAAGCCACGATGCTGTGGCGGCCGGCGAGATCGAGAGACCGGCTGGTATCGGTGAGCACAAATTCGGAGTTGGATTTGAGCGCATCCTCAAGAATGGAGTGCGACATGGTCTTGTCGTCCAGCAGCGGCTCGCCTTTGGAGTTGCGTCCGGCAGCGAGGCGCAGGTTGCCGTCCTCGCCTTTCATGAAGACGTAACCCCGCTCGGCGCGGGTGAGCTTCAGAGTTGCCTCCAGCAGAGTGACCAGGATCTCATCGAGCACACCGGTGGTGTTGAGCTTGCGCGCGGCCTCCAGAAAAAGAGTGAGTTTTTCGAGGTCGGTGGTTTCGGTGGAAATATGAATTCCGGAAATCTGGCTCAGGAACTCGCGCGCGGTGTTGGAGGTGGCATGGTGCGGATGGAAGATAACGTAGGAGACGTCGCGAACACCGAATTCGACACGGTCGTTGCGCTCCAGATTCTTGCGCTGAATGCGCTCGCCGTTGACGAACGTTCCATGTTTGCTGCCCTGGTCAATGACGAAGAATTCTCCGTTTTCGGCTGCGATCAGGGCGTGATCACGGGAGACCCGGGGGTCGGCGATGACCAGGTCCTTGTCGACTTTTCTGCCTACGGTGAAGGGAGTGTGGTCGAGATTGAGGGTGCGCTGCTCGTTGCCCTGAACGAAGACGAGTGTCGGGAAGATCCCCGATCCTGGGGACGAGGCTGAGCCGGTTATTGGATGCAAGGCCATGTGGCGCGCGGCGGCGTTGCTGAACGTCCTAATAATGACAGGATCAAGGGCCGGAGAAAAGGGGGTTGCCAGGTCCCATCAAGAAATCAACGACAAAAGAATTGACCGCAGAGGGCACAGGAGGACTCGGAGGAATCTAGGCGGCTCCGGCGCGCAGTGCGGCGACGGCCTGCTCCTCACTTTCGTATACCTGGAAAACGGTCGCCAACTTGGTGGTTTGCAGGACGTCTCTTATGCGGTGGCCAAGGCCTGTGAGTTTGATGTCAGCGCCCTTAGCACGGGCGGAAGAGTAGACACCTACCAGAGTGCCGAGGCCGCCGCTATCCATGTAAGTTACTTCAGAAAGATTGAGAACGATGCGCGGACTAGAGTTCAGGATCTCCTTGAGGGTGTCGCGCAGGGTGTTGGCTTCATCTCCGAACATGATGCGGCCGCGTGGTGAGATCACGGGGACACCATCGACTTGATGCTGCTCGATCTTAAGATTCATTCAATCCTCTGAACGTAATGCGGGACCAGGGGCGCGAGGAGCGTTGGGAAAGCGTATCGCGGGAAGGGGCGGGATGCAAGCAGGAGCGGGGTACGTTGCGGGCAAGTGCTTTCGTAGCAGCAGTTGCTCAAAATCTTCGACCGCAAAGAACGCAAAGGAAAAGCCGCAAAGGGCGCGAAGAAAACCAAAAAGGCCAAAGAAAGCTTCAGGAACACGAAAACTGCTGGAGTCAGGAGATCTAATGAGGGTTCATCTCGTCGGCGCGTGAACTGCTAATGTTATGCGCGATGATGCAGGGCAACACCCGGCGGCTTATGCTGTTCGGCCTGGTGCTCGCGGCAGTGTGGTTCGTAACGGGGTGGAATGCGGTAGGCGGGGTCACAGATTTCGCGGCGTATTGGACGGCCAGCCGCCAATTACTCGCGCACGAGAATCCGTACGCGGCGGGACCAGTGCTGGAGATAGAAAGGCAGCTCGGGTTCAGGGAGCCTCTGCCGCTGATCATGCGCAATCCGCCGTGGGCAGCTGCGTTTGTGCTGCCGCTCGGGCTGCTGCAGTATTCCGCGGGGCAACGGGTGTGGTTGGTTGTGCAGCTCGCGGCGGTGGGGTTGTCGGTTCAGCTGTTGTGGAATATTTATGCGAAGCGAGCATCCTGGGTTCCTTGGCTGGTCACGGCAACTTTCATTCCGATGGCTGCGGTGCTCGCGTTGGGGCAGATCGGGCCTTTGATTCTTCTGGGGATCAGTTTGTTTTTGTGGACCCAGGAGCGTAGGTGGGACGGATGGGCGGGGGCATCGGTATTGCTGGTAGCGCTGAAGCCGCATGTTGTGTTCTTGTTCTGGCCGGCGTTGCTGATCTGGGGCGTGCGTGACAGGCGCTGGCGATTGTTGCTAAGTTTCGGCGCAAGCTTGCTTAGCGCAAGTGCAGTTGCGATTTTTTTTGAGCCGCTTATCTTCACTCACTATCGGGAGCTTTGGAGAGACACGGCGATCGTGTGGAGTGAAACGCCGACGCTGGGAGGCCTGCTGTGCCGCGTCGCTCCGGGACGGAACTGGTTCGTGTGGCTGCCGGCGACTTTGGCGCTGATTTGGTTTCTGCTTCGCTGGATGCGGGAAGGTGGAGAGTGGTCATGGCGGGGAGAGATGCCCCGGTTGCTGCTAGTATCCGTGGCGGCCAGTCCGTATGCGTGGTTCTTCGACCAAGTGGTGCTGTTAGCGGCATTGCTGCCGATTGCGGCGATGCTTGGTTACCGCTCCGCTCGCAGTGTTGTATGGCCGGCAGTGACTTACTTGGCGATCAATGCGGCCGCAATTGCACTGATCCTAGAGCAGCGGAGGACATTCTGGTATGTGTGGACTGCACCAGCGTGGTTGCTGTTCTATGTGTGGGTAACCTTGAAGCTGCGTGTCGCACCCGCAGGCGATTGAAACAAGTGATTGCACTCGCCGAATTCAAGTTATATTCTCAGCGGCACGATTCCTATCCTTCGCTGCTCCTCATGAATTCAGGCACAGGCGCCTTTTTCTTTAGCTGCGGCGCTTCTGGCGACAGCTTGATGTGTGCTGGCCAGAGCGGCGCGGCGGCGAGCCGGCATTACAGCGCTCGACTGAGCGGGAGTCGATGAAACGTACGATTTCGATCTTCTGCACCGGGCTTGTCGTGCGGCTGGTTGCGCTCCTCTACCTTGTCCACGTGAAACCTTACATGCTTACCTGGGGGGCCAATGAGGCTGCAGGCATAGCCGGTTGGATAGTGAGGAATCATTCATTTTCTTCTCCCTTTCATGACGCAAGTGGCCCAACCGCGTGGTTAGCACCGATCTATCCTGCAGTCGTTGCGGCTGTTTTTTGGGTGTTCGGTATCGCAACCCCAGGCTCCGCCATTGCGGTAATGATCTTCAATTCCATATGCTCTGCGGCCGCGGGAGTAATCATTTACATGATCGCCGCGGATGTTCACAGCGAGAGAGCTGGCGTGTTTGCGGCGTGGATGTGGGCATTGTGTCCATATGTGGCGATTCTGCCGTTCATTCCCTGGGACACTTCGTTGTCAGCATTGTTGCTCAGCGCAGCCTTGTTGCTGACTCTCAGGTTGCACTCAGGAAAGTCCAAGAGATGGGCCGAGTGCGGAATACTCTGGGGAATCGCGGCACTCGTCAGTCCCACACTTTTCATAGGGTTTCCAATTATTGCGTTGTTGCTGTTGGAGCGCGGCAGCAGGATCCGACAGGTGGTCATCATGACCTTGTTTGCGTTTGTTCTCCTACTGCCGTGGACAGTTCGGAACTATTTTGCCTTCCACCAAATTCTTCCTATTCGCAGCAACGGATTGGCTGAGGTGTATTTCGCTAATTGCGGTTTCGAAACACATCCTGTCGGACCGAGTATGGAATATCAACGCTTAGGGGAAGCTAAATTCATTGCACAGGTGAATAGTCGAGCATTGAAATACATACGAACAAATCCGGCCATCTTCATAGGCGATTGTCTTCGCCGCGCAATGTGGTTCTGGATTTACCCGATCAGCTTTTGGCCACTCTCGGTAGTCATTGATCTTGCGGCTCTGGCAGGGATCATCCTATTGTTCAGACACTGCCGGCAGACAGCGATGCTGATGCTCGTGGTGATTGCAGCGTACCCATTGGTTTATTACGCATCGCTCAATCAGTCCCGATATCGCCATCCAATTGAACCTATCTTGTACGCTCTCGGCGGAATCGGCTTATCGGAGCTAGCGCTGAGAAGACGTTGGTCCCTCGGCAACACTGGCAAGGTCAGTTCCGCTACCCCAAGCTTCTGAGATCAACGGGGCGAGTAATCCCAGTACCACCAAGGGAAGGGCGATGCTGGTCCAAAGCGGCACGGGCCAGGCTTTTTGAACATTTGATGGCGGGAGGAAGATGGAACCCAGCATCAAGCAGAATGAACTCAGCCATGGCCAGCCAAACACCACAGCCATGATGATGCACAATGCACGGAGCCAAGGTTTACTCCATAGATGTTTCCAAGAGCGAAGAATCAGAAGAACGGCAGGCAGCAACAAGACCTGGTTGTATGGTGCATGTGTGGGTGCGATCAGCAGCGTCGCAATGAGCATGAGCGCGGTCACAAAGTGAAATGCGTAGGAATGAACGGGGGAGTTTCGACAGCGCCAGCACACAGCCATAATTGCGGCAAGCAACGTTATGGTGAGCAGCATACCCACTCTGACGGTCGTGAGGACCTCAAGAGGAGATCTGTTTTCGGTATAGCGACGGTACGCGACTACGGCAGTTAGAAAGCGCCCGATCCAACCGGGCAGAACGTATTCACCTGCGGCCACCAAAAACAGCATGCCAATGATGAAACTCCAGAAAAGGGTTCGCCTTTCGTGCCACTGGCTTATCGACCACAAGAGCAGCCACACAATGAGAGGCAGCACGAGTTGCGGTTTAATCGTCGCAACTGCGAGGAGGAAACCTGCCGCAAACAGGTGCCCACCGGCCAATAAAGCTGCAGCCGAGGCAATGATGCCAGCAACTAAAAGGCTGAGCTGTTGTAACTTGATTCCTTGTATTGTCGCAAAGCTACCCATCGTAAACACGATAATCGTGGCGGAGGCGACGGACGATAGCCGCCAACCAAGAAAATAGAGCCAAAGAATGACGCTCACGGCAGTGAGAATCGCGAGCAGGACAGCGAACGCGATCCGAACTGGCGCAAACGGCATTTGGGCGACTGGCGCCAGCAAGAAAACAACGTACACGGGGTACGCGAACCGTTGTTCATCCTTAGGATCATTGGGCCGGGTGGGATCGAGAGGGCGTCCGTAGTATCCGATCTGGATTTCGCGCGTGACGTCGGGAGTGTAGGGATCGCAATGGTGAAGCAGCAATTCGCGAGCGCCGAGCCAGCGAGGGTAGAGATCGGAGAGGAATCCGCGCGGGCGGCCATGGGCAGCGGCATCGGCGATCTGGTAAGGAATCAGGATGCGTTGAACGTAGAACCACACGCTGCCCGCCATTACCAGAGACAGTAGTAGCGCGGCCTGGGGCTTTCTCCACAGCAATCGGTTCAGCGGCTTTCGACCACGCCATGTTACAACTTGTGCGGAAGAAATTGGCTTGCGATTACGTATCTTCATTTCGGCGTTGATCGGGTTGGCGACTGGGCTGTTCTGCTGGTTTCTGATGGTGCACTTTGCCCAAGGCGCAGCTGATTTCGGATGGGCTATCCGTGCCGCGCGGTATTTGCTGGCGCGACAGAATCCTTACGACACGCCGCTGGAGCAGTATCCGATGACCGCCGCGCTTTTCGGCCTGCCGTTTGTGTGGATGCGGCCTGAAGTGGCGGGCGGAGTGTTCTGGGGAATGAGCTCGGCGGTGCTGGCTTTCGGACTGACCCGGCATGGATATCAACGGTTGCTGGTGTTTCTGGCTTATCCGTACTGGGCGGGAATTTTGACGGTGCAGTGGTCGCCGCTGATCGCGGCGAGCGCATTTTTTCCGCTGCTCTTGCCGGCAACGATGGCAAAGCCCCAAATCGGGTTCCCGGTCGCGCTGACACATCTGAGCCGGCGAGGAGTTGCAGCGTGTTTAGTTTTTGGATTGGTGAGCCTGATTCTCATGCCGCGATGGCCGTGGCTCTGGACGAAACAGTTGGGGAACTATCAACACTTCATCCCGCTGTTGGTGTTGCCCGGGCCCTTACTTCTGCTGGCTCTGTGGCGTTTTCGCGATCGTGATTCGTGGTTGTTGTTACTGGCGTCCATGATGCCACAACGATGGTTCTTCGACAGCTTCATCTTGTGGCTGATTCCGAAGTCGCGGAGAGAGTTGGTGCTGACTGCGGGCTTAAGCTGGGGCGCTGGGATTTGGCGCTGGTACCACGTGCCGCACAGTTTCACTGCGGTAGGGCGGTGGACGGTAATTTTCGTCTTCCTTCCGATGCTTGGGATTCTCATGTGGCGGCAGTATAAACCTGTGCAGCAATAGTGAACCGGCGGAAATTCCTCTTCAAAGAGACGGCGATATGAACGTCCGGCTCGACCAATCAGTGGCGTTTTTTCTTTTTTGACTGCTGCCGCGCGGGTTTCGCCGCTTTCTTCTTCGGCGGATGCTGGGGCGATTTTGGGGACACGGACTTTTGTGCCGGGGCAGGCTTCTGTGTTGCGACAGGTTTTTGTGTTGCGGCAGGCTTTTGCGTTGCGGCAGGTTTTTGCACTGGCGCCGCTTTTGCGGCAGAGCCTGTGGGAGCAGAGGGCTTTGCAGGCTGAGCAGCGGGTGGTTCCTTTCCTTTTTTCTTTGCCGGCGGATTGGCCGTCGTAGCGGCCTGCATAGCAGCAGCGGCTGCTTTCGCAGCGCGGCCGCGCCTGGGAGCCGGCGGTGGGGGCGGCGGAGGCGGCGCCAGCGGCTTCAAATATTTCAAAGTCTCGGTGCGGGACCGCAGTTTGCCGTCGAGCAAAAGCATAAAAACGTCGTTGGCAATCTTGCCGTACTCGGGCATCTGGGGAGTGATATACAGCTCCGTCATCTCCGGCAATGGGATCTTTTGCTGAACCTGGCGCCACTTCGTAAAGAAATTTTTGATCTTTTGCAGCACGGCTTGCTGGCGCGCGGTCACGGCAAGAAACAAAATCATTTCCGGTCGAACTTCTGAGAGCAGCTTCCACGTACGCGAAGGCGTTGCAGCTTCCTTGCTGTTGAGCCTCTTGGCGAGCGTTTTTGCGTTATCTTCCAGATCGCGCCAGGCTTCTACGAGATCTTTGCGTGGGATTAACTTCTGCATCTCGGTAATATCTTTGTCGCCGAGTCGCCCGGTGAGGAAGTACATGACTGCCGGTGCGGGATCGGGCGAGTAGCCGATCTCATTCATCTGCTGGCGGGTTTTCATCAGGTGGGCGAGTCCCGCCGTATCTACCTTGGCGCTGCTCCAGCGCGGATGCAGTACTTTGAGCCATCCCTCTTTTTCCAGCGTATGAAGGATGTGCAGCGGGTCATCCTCGTATGCCACCTGCTCGATTTCGCGCCCGATTGCTTCATCGGTGATGTACTCGATGTAGTTATTCTCCCGGGCCGAATCAAAACGCGCCTGGGTGCGCTCTTCGAGCGGCCAGTGGAAGCGCGCGGCAAAGCGCGCGGCGCGGATCAGGCGGGAGGGATCTTCAACGAATGCGTAGTTGTGCAGAATGCGAATCAGCTTGGCCTCGATATCAGCTGCGCCGTTGAATGGGTCCATGAGCAGGCCGCGGGAGCCAGGATTCAGCGACAGCGCCATAGCATTTACAGTGAAATCGCGGCGGCGCAAATCTTCAATGATGGTCGCGGGAGAAATGAACGGCGGCTTGCCGGTCTTCTCGTATCGCTCTGTGCGCGCCATGCTGATTTCGGCGCGAACGTTCCCCGGCAGGGTTACGTAGAGCATCTTCAGGTCATCATCGGAGGCAGAGACGATTGCCTTGGCGCGCTCCAGTTCCTTTTGCAGCTTGAGGGGATTGCCCTGAACAGTGAAATCGAGATCGCGGATGGAAAACCCGCTGATGATGTCGCGCACGGCGCCGCCGGTGAGATATACGTTCATGCCCGCGGCCCGGGCGATGTCCTGGACCAGCGTGACGCCTTTTTGCTGGTCCGGCGTCAGCCGGATTTCCATGGTGTAGATGTAATCAGCCATTCGTTACAGGTGCCGGTCGCCCTCAGTGCAGGCCTGGACTTCTCCAACCGCACTTAGGTGCAAGATTTCCACAGGTGTATGCCTTGAGAAGGCAAAAGGCATCCGCCACTCTAATGTAAGTGACTCTTCCCAAGAGACTTAGACTTTCCAAGACGGGACGCGGCAAGCTAGAGAAAATAACACAAGGTTGACGATTTGGCTACAGTGAACATACAAGTTGCCGGTTTAAGGCAGTAAAAGGTGCGAAAATCGCTACGATTGTCGCCACGGACCGGGGCTGGACGTCTAGGTTAGGTGAAGCTCGGTTCCGGCCGGCGAATCGACTAAATGCCCTCAACCCATAAAAAAGTGGTGGTTCGCAAGGTGGATCGGGATTCCATCAATGGCTATGTCGCGCCGGCGCATTTTGTTCGCGAAGGCAAGCTGGAACTGCTTAATACTGCCGGGAATGTGGTAGCCATCGATCTGCGGGATATCAAGGGCGTGTATTTTGTGCGGGAGTTTGGGGACTCGGAATCCCTGAGTCGAAAGACGTTTACCAGCAGGCCGCGGACCGAGGGCTTGTGGGTGCGGCTGAAGTTTAAAGACAACGAAATCCTCGAAGGCATGATGCCGAATGATCTGAACCAGGCGTCTCCGGAAGGCTTTCTAATCAATCCCCCTGACCTGCGGTCAAACACTCAGCGCATCTTTGTGCCGCGCAGTGCGCTGGAGTCGTTGACTGTGTTGGCGGTGATTGGGGCGACGCGGCGGCGGCGTAGAGGGATGCCCACGGATACGCGGCAGGTGCCGATGTTCGGAGAGTAGGTTCGCAATCCACGATTCGTTGGCATTAATAGAACTTTGGATGTTAGAGTGAGCCGTAGTGGCAACTTTCCCGTCTCCCGATCCTGAAGAAGTCAATCTTTTTCCGCCTGAGAGCCTTCATCGTCCTCTCTGGAAGAGTCTTTTCGCGAATCTTCGTGACAAGTTCTTTCCGGAGAGACTGCCGCCGCTGCGTTTGACCTCGCGGCCAGTGAATTTGGGCATCCTGCTGGGCGACTATGTGACGCTACCCTGGTACCGGACGGTCTTTACCAATATTGGCAACGTGATCAGCCCGGAAAACCTGCCGCCGCTCGAACTGGAATCGCAGCCAGTGGATGTTGGGGAATTGGTGAGTGATCAGCTGGAACGACCCTGGTGGACGTCGCTGCTGCGGAACCTGGCGGATCGTGTCGCGCCGGAGCGTATGCCGGCGCTGGAGCTAAGCTCGAGTCCGCTCGACGCCAGCGTGCAATCGGGGTCTGTGCAGGTGGTGCGCTGGTCGTCGGTTATTACCCTGCCCAAAGTTCCTGCCGCAGCGCGATCGAATTTCACGCTGGCGCCTTTGCGGGCCCCGGCGCCGCAGATGAAGGCAACGCCGCGACCGTCGATTACAGCGGCTGCACCGGCTGCGGTTTTATCTGCCAGGAGCGGCCCCGCGCAAGGCGAACGTCTTCGAACTGCTCTCTCCCGCTCCCGGATACGAGAGGGAGTGTTGATTGGTATTGCGGTCGTGCAGGGTGTGTATCTGTTTATGTCGGCGCTCGGGTTGATTCGGTAAGGAGTCTGGGTGGAGCTTCTCTGCCGTCCCTGCGGTGTTTGTGTCGTAACTTTTCTTTCGGCCCTTCGGGCCTCGCTCCTGACCTACATATGACCCAGGGCTCGCGCCCCTGGGCTGCATTCTTCCGCCGCTTCGCGGCTCTTTTTGCGCGCTACGCCTAACTGATCTTGTGGAGCGGCATTCCACTTGCTCGCTCGAACGATAGTGTCACGCATACACACCCTTTCGTCTGCGTGAAGGTGCACCTTTTGATGGGTAAACCACACGAACAAAAAAGCGGCCCTTGTGGGCCGCTCAGATTGCTGACAAAGTACCGACAAAGCTCTCGTTTTCCACGGGAGCTTTGTGCTTTTATGGGGCATGCTGAAAGAACCCGAAGTACCGCAGCAGGAGATGGAGTTGGTGACGATCGAGGCGCTGGTGCCACCCGATCATCTGCTGCGGAAGATTGATGCGGCCATTGATTTGGAGTTCATCCGCGGTCGGGTA
>QIAA01000074.1 GCA_003224905.1 Acidobacteriota bacterium | reverse complement strand
AACTCTGCCCTGCGGCCCGCAATTGACGCGCAGCAAGGGGCGGCATTTTCTGTGGAAAGGGATTGAATTATGGCCGACTCGCGTGAAGTCATGAACATCCGCCAGGCTTCGCAGTACCTGGGGGTGAGTCCGGACACGCTTTACAAGTACGTAGGGGAACAAAAGATTCCCGCCTTCAAGCTCGGCAACCGCTGGCGCTTCAAGAAGTCGAGGCTCGACCAGTGGATGGAAGAGAAGTCAAGCCAGATGGAGGCGAAAGGCAAGAAGAAGGCGGCGGCCAAAGCCGCTGGCACTTAATAAACGAAGAGCGCGGCTCCTGAAGCGCGCCAACAAACAAGGTGGGCACATGTTTGGATTGGGATCGAAGTCGATAGTTGGTCTGGATGTGGGCTCCTCGAGCATCAAGGCCGTGGAGCTGAAGAAAGGCCGAAACGGAATTGAGGTAGCGCATCTGGGCCTGGAAGCGTTAGCCCCGGATATCGTCGTCGACTCCATGATTGTGGATTCGGGCACGGTCTCGAGCGCAATTTCGAAGCTGTTCACCGATAACCAGATCAAGTCGAAAGCGGTTGCCACAGCAGTGAGTGGGCACTCCGTAATCGTGAAGAAGATTTCGCTGCCCTCGATGAGCGATCAGGAATTGGCTGAAACCATCGAGAAAGAAGCTGCGCAGCACATTCCCTTCGACTTGGCTGACGTGAATCTCGACTATCAGATCCTCGCCGAGGACGCAGCCAACCCGCAGATGGATGTTCTCCTAGTCGCAGTCAAGAAGGACAAGATTCTCAACTACACCAACGTACTCTCGATGGCGGGGAAGACTCCGGCTATTGTAGATATTGACGCGCTCGCGTTGCAGAACTGTTACGAATACAACTACGAGCCGGCTCCCGGTCAGGTTGTTGCCCTTTTGAACCTGGGCGCGAGCGTGATGAATATCAACATCGTCAAGGGCACCACTCCCCTGTTCCCGCGCGACGTGAGCGTCGGCGGGCACCAATATACAGATTCGTTGCAGAAAGAATTGGACCTCAGCTTCGATGATGCGGAAGCGCTCAAGCTGGGTCATAAGGTGGGCACGGTCAGTGAAGATGCGAAGACGCCCATCCTGCAGCAGGTGACTGAGATTATCGTGCTGGAAATTCAGAAGACCTTCGACTTCTTCCGTGCCAGCGCAGCGGGTGAGCACATCGAGAAGATTTATCTCGCAGGTGGCTCTTCCAAGGTGCCGGGACTAGTGGAAGCGTTGCGCCAGGAGTTTTCGTTGCCGGTGGAGATTTTCAATCCGTTCCAGAGAATTACGCCTCCGGCAGAAGGACCTGGAGTGGAACTGATCGAACAGAACGCGGGCCAAATGGCAGTTGCAGTCGGTTTGGCTTTAAGGAGTTTTGAAGACCTATGATCCGAATCAACCTTTTAGGAACTCCGAAAGCAAAGAACAAGCGCTCGGCAGCCGCTGCCTCAGCCATGATGGACGTGGGGGACGTTGGCTCGCCTAAGGCGAAAATCCTGGTCGTGCTCGCGATCTTCGCGTTGGGCAACTTCGGCTATTGGTACCGCTTGGATAAGCAGGCCCAGGATATCGTCGGGAAAATGAAAGTAGCGGAGCAGAAGAATCGTGAACTGGCCGATGTGAAAGCGCGCTACCTGGAGCGCCAGCGTCAAGCCGAGAGCTACAAGCGGCGCGTCGATGTAATTGATCAGTTACGTGCCGCACAGGGCGGGCCGGTTGATCTGCTCAACACCATCGGCAAGACGGTCAACGATACCGAAGCCGTGTGGCTGCAATCGATGAAGGACCAAGGCGCAAACATCGATATTGAAGGTACGGCTTTGAGTACTGACGCGGTGGCAACCTTAATCACGAATCTGCAAAAGACCAAATATTTCAGGAACATTGAAATTAAAGAGACCTTCCAGGACGAAGGCATAAAAGACATGCAGGCCTTCCAGTTCACATTGACCTGTGAGAAAGCAAAGTCCTAAGGGGGCGGGGAAACTATGGCGAACTTCAGCGAAATGTCGGGCATTAAACAGTTGGGCCTGCTGATAACCGTAGCAGCAGTACTCAGCACAGCACTGTATTTCACTCTGTTCAAGTCGCAGCGGGACGCTAACACGACGGCGCAGCAGAACCTGGATGCCAAGCTGCACGAAAACGCGGAGCTCGAATCTTACCGGCCGAAACTGGCTGAAATCGAGCGCCAGCTGGCCAGTCTGAAGCAACAATTGGAAATCGAGCGGCGGATCGTGCCCGATGAAAAGGAAGTCGATGGTTTTATGAAGATGATGGATGCCGAGGCCGTGAGGACTGGCGTCGAGCTGCGGCGCTACACCGCAAAGCCGACAGCGGCCAAGGACTTCTATACCGAAGTTCCTTTCGAGATGGAACTGGACGGCCCTTATTACTCGATGCTGAATTTCTTCGATCATGTGGGCAAGCTGGAGCGCATCGTGAACGTGTCCGGCCTGCTGGTATCAAGTACCAAGAAGCCGGGTGATGCGAAGGCGAAGCATACATATCAGTACGCTCCCAATGAGAGCGTCGTGGCTACCTGCACAGCGACCACATTCTTCAGTCATGACATGGAGCCGCCCGCAGCCGGCCGACCTGGCCAGCCCGCGGCGGTGAAGAGGTAAGCACTTATGAAGCTGATCACAGGAATTCTGATTTTCGGGATGGCGACGGGAAGTACGCTGGCGCAAAACCCTGAAATCATCCAGAACACGAGAAATCAACTCAAGGCAGCCGAGCGCAAGAAGACTGCGGATTCCAATGCAGCGCTAGAATCCATGCAGGCTTCGCCGGCAACCCGAGCAGCGTCTCCAAGCCCCTTTTCCCGGCCAGCCTCGACTCCCTCGGCGAAAGCTCCGGCGCGAGTGGTAAGCGCCAAGAGTCTCGGAACAAAAGGCAAGCAGACTCAGCCCAAGCAGAGAATCGCAGTCGAGGACAAGAAGAAGCCTGTTGACGGGAAAAAAGAAGCCTCCCGAGTGATCAACATTACCGGACGGCGCGATCCCTTTCTCAGCCCGGTTGTAAATCGCAGCATGGTCGGTTCCGGCTGCAGCTCCGGAAAGCGCTGCCTTTCGATTGGCGATGTAAATCTGAAGGGCGTAGTCCGGTCTGACGCCGGCATGATCGCCGTCGTGGTGAACGCACTGAATAAGGCGTATTTCCTTCGCGAGAACGATCCGGTATTCAACGGATACGTGGTCAAAATTACTGATAATTCCATCGTTTTCAAAGAGACCATGCAAGACAAACTGGGGAAGTCGTTCACTCGCGAAGTAACAAAGAAGATTATTACGCCGGCAGTCTAAACGGCGGATGAGTTCTGTCAGAAAGATCACAGGGCGAGCCGAACGCAAGCCCGTGGGGAGAACGAAATGCGAAAGCAACTGCTGAGTGTTTTTCTACCGCTGCTGGCAACGATGCTGGTGGCAGCGGCTGAGACCCAGAGCACGGGCAACGAGGCCTCGAAGCGCGTCACATTCCAGAAGGTGGACGTGGTGCGCACCGAAACCGGGATCAATGTCGAGATCACCGCTCGCGGCCAGGTCACGCCTAAATTGAGCGCGCTGGATCGTCCGGACCGTCTCGTGGTCGATCTGCCAAATACCGTGATGGCCAGCTCTCGCAGTCACGTGATCGTCGAAGGCGATCTCGTGAAGGGCATTCGGATTGGGATGGACGCCCAGACTCCGCCCACGACTCGTATTGTCATCGATCTCGCGCAGTCGGCTCGCTATGAACTGGTGTCCGGCAATGAGAACAAAGTCGTTCTGAAGCTGGCGCCCGCAGTTTCAGCCAAGGCGACGAAGGCTCCGGTCAATGCCATTGCCGCTGCCAAGCCTGCGACAAAGCCGCAAAACGTTGCTACTCTCGCAGCAATCGAAGAGAATCCAACTCAGCCTGTCGCCACAGACTTTACCTTCGTTGAACCTTCGTACAGCCCCAAGGACGATTCCGCGACGGAGAAACCTGCCGCTAAGCTTGAGCCCTCAGCCCGCGCCCAATCGGCCGCTGTGAAATTCGTGGACCGGCCTGAAACCGTTCTGCCGGAACCCAGCGCCTCCATGCAGGCCGGAGCAGCTACCGCTGCGCAGCCTGCAGTGAATATGGCCGCCGAGCAAAAGGCCCAGATGGCCCAACAACCGGTCACGAACGGGCCTAAGTACACAGGCGAGCCGATCTCGGTAAACCTGAAGGATGTTGATCTGAAGGATTTCTTCCGTTTGATTCACGAAATCAGTGGACTGAACGTCGTTCTCGATCCGAACGTCAAAGGCACATTGACCATTGTGCTCGATGACGTGCCGTGGGATCAGGCGCTTGACATCGTTCTCAAGAACAACGAGCTGTCACGGCAACTCGACGGCAACGTCTTGCGCATCGCTACTGTAGACACGATGCGAAAGGAAGCGGAGTCTCGGCGAGCTGAACAGGAAGCTGAAGCCCTGGCCGTAGACAAAGTCAGTGTCACCCGTTTCCTGAGCTACGCGCACTCCAAGGATGTCGTGCCGACCATCAAGAAATTCCTCACCCAGCGCGGTGATGTGATTTCTGATGACCGCACCAACGCCCTCATCATTCAAGACATCCCGGGCGTCATGCCGGCAATCGATCGTCTGCTTACGCAGCTCGATCGCAAGACTCAGGAAGTCGAAATCGAAGCTCGCGTCGTAGCCGCCACCCGCAGCTTTGCCCGAGATATCGGCACGCAGCTCGGTTTCGGATGGGGCAACGGGCCGACAGCAGTTGGTGGCGCGCAAAGCGGGGGTATTTCGCCAGTCCAGATTGCTAACACCGTGATCGGCGGAGCGCCGAACTACATTCTGGTGGGAACTCAGCAGATTCCGCTGTTCTCGAACCTGCCCGTCACCCAGCCAACCAGCGGCCTCACGTTCACGAATGAGAGCCGGAATTATCGAATCGATGCGATCCTGACAATGGCCGAATCGCGCGGGTTGCTCAAGATTCTGTCTCGCCCGCGTGTAGTTACTCAGAACAACATCCAGGCTCTGGTCCGCCAGGGCGTGCGGGTTCCCATCGTGACGCAGGCGCAGTTGGGTGGTCCGCCGACCGTGACCTATGTGGACGCATTCCTGCGTTTGACCGTAGTTCCGCAGATCACCTCGGAAGGCACAATCTTCCTCAACGTGGATGTGGAAAACACGACGCCTGACTTCGGCCGCACAGTTCAGGGCAACCCAACTCTGATCACGCAGCAAGCTACAACTCAGGTATTAGTCACTGATGGCGGCACGGTCGTGATCGGTGGTGTGATCCAGACCCAGAACTCGGTCAACATTGCTCAAGTGCCGCTGCTTGGCAACATCCCGGCAGTGGGCAACCTGTTCAAACGGCGCACGGTCAGCACCTCCAACCAGGAGCTGATCTTCTTCATCACGCCGCGCATCATCCAGAGCTAGATCGCAAGTTAGCAGCAAAACAGCCGCCGCGTCCTGAATCGTCAGGATCGGCGGTTCTGTTTTTTCCACTCACAACGCCCGGTTCTTCGCGGTTTCTATTCGGCTGCTTGCTAAACTGAAAACAATGGACCACAGGTTTCGCCAGCAGAGATTACAGAGCAAACTGAAACACAGCGGGCTCGATGCCCTCCTGATCACGTATCTGCCAAATGTCCGTTACCTTTGCGGATTCACAGGCAGCGCGGCAGCTTTGCTGATTAGCGAAAGGCGAAGCGTATTTCTTACAGATGGCCGCTACACCGCTCAAGCTCGTGCCGAAGTGCAGGCATCCCGCCTGATCATCACGCGCAAGGCTTCTCTACTCGCAGTGGCCGAATGGCTTCGGGAGAACGCCAGGCGCTTTGGCGTGCACGGAAAATGGACGCTCGGGATCGAGGCCGAGCACCTGACCGTAGCCGATCGCGAACGGCTAGCCAAATCTTTACCTGCCAGTGTGTGTTTGCGAGTTTTGCCACCTTGGATTGAAAACGCACGCATGCTCAAGGATGCAGATGAACTGAAGCACATCCGGGCGGCAGTGTTGCTGGGTTCGCAACTCTTCGGTGTTGTTCTGAAAAGCATTCGCCCAGGGGTAAGAGAATCGGAAATTGCAGCCGAACTCGAGTACGCCGCCCGCAAAGCCGGAGCCGAATCCATGTCGTTTGAAACCATCATTGCCTCCGGCCCGCGGTCGGCGCTTCCCCATGGCCGCGCCTCAACCGCTCCGATCTCGTCCCGCGGATTCGTCGTCTGTGACTTCGGTGTTATACTCGCAGGCTACTGTTCTGACATGACCCGCACCGTCCACGTGGGCCGTCCCACCACGGAAGCCCGCAGAATTTACGAAGCGGTGCGGGAAGCGCAGCAAGCCGCCGTAGCCGCGGTGACACCTGGCGTTAGCCTGGGGGAAGTCGACGGCACAGCTCGCAAAGTTTTAAAAAGAAACGGCTTAGGACGGTATTTTACCCACTCGACAGGTCACGGCGTAGGTCTGGAGATTCACGAAGCGCCGCGCATCGCCGCGGGACAAACGGAAGTCCTCAAGCCCGGAATGGTGATCACGATCGAACCAGGCGTTTACATTCCCGGAAAATGCGGACTCCGCATCGAGGACATGGTTGTGGTCACGGACCGCGGGTGCGAAGTTCTGACTCCGACAAGCAAGGAAATGGTTGCTATCTGAAGCTGTGGATAAGCTGAGTTCTCGTTGACGCCAAAAGCATCCAGCCCACCGCACGATGAACCAGAAAGAACTAAAAGAGCTCATCGAACTCGTAATTGAAAAGGGCATCGCTGAGTTCGAACTCGAGCGCGGCGATGTCAAAGTACGCATCAAGCGCGCAGTAAATTCCGCCGCGCAAGCACCTGAGATCCCGACGGTAATCGTACAAACTGCGGGCCCCGCAGCTCAGGAGACTGGCGCCGCTCCGGCCCCGGCTGCACCCCAACCTCCTTCACCTCCTTCCAAACAAACTGCCGCGAGTGCCGATGATCGTTTGCACACCGTACGTTCGCCGATCGTAGGGACGTTCTATGAATCACCGTCTCCAGGGTCGCCCCCATTCGTTAAGCCGGGGGACGTCGTTGAACTGGGTCAGGTGCTATGCATTGTGGAAGCCATGAAGCTCATGAACGAAATCGAATCCGATGTCGCAGGCGAAATTGTGAAAAGGCTGGTGAACAACGGCCAGCCAATCGAATATGGTCAGGAGCTTTTTGTCATCCGCCCGGCGAAATGAGTTCCAAGGAGCTTTGCCGCCAATTCGATCATTGGTCGTCTGGTTAAGTAAACGACGAACGACCAACGACGAAGCTTCCAGCAATGAGAACCTTTTCCTGATTCAAGAATAAATGTTCAAGAAAATCCTCATCGCCAATCGCGGAGAAATCGCTCTCCGCGTCATTTGTGCCTGCAAGGAACTCGGCATCCGTGCGGTCGCAATCTACAGCGAAGCCGACCGCAACTCCCTCCACGTCCGCTTCGCCGACGAGGCCATCTGCATCGGTCCGCCCCAGCTCGCCCAGAGCTACCTCAACATTCCCGCGGTGATCAGTGCGGCCGAGATTGCCAACGTCGACGCCATCCATCCGGGCTACGGCTTGCTCTCCGAGAACGCCAACTTCGCCGAAGTCTGCGAGACCTGCAACATCAAGTTCATCGGCCCCACGCCTGAAATTACCCGCCTCATGGGAGAAAAAGAAAAAGCCCGCGCGGCGATGAAGCAGGCCGGCGTGCCTATCCTGCCCGGTTCAGAAGGAATCATCGCCGACGAAAACGAAGCTCTGGAATGGGCGCGGAACCTAGGTTTTCCCGTAATCATCAAAGCCTCCGCCGGTGGCGGTGGGCGCGGCATGCGCATCGTGCGCAGCGAAGAAGAACTTCCGGCGTTGTTCAAAGCGGCCCAAGCAGAAGCTGCGGCCGCCTTCGGCAATGGCGATCTCTACATGGAAAAATTCGTCGAGCGGCCGCGCCACATCGAATTCCAGATTCTCGCCGATCAGTATGGAACCGTGGTGAGCCTCGGCGAACGCGAATGCTCAATTCAGCGCCGCCACCAGAAACTTCTGGAGGAATCTCCCTCGACAGGGATTACCCCGGAAGCGCGTGAGCAGATCGGGCAAGTACTCTGCAAGACCTTATCCGACATCGGCTACGTAAACGCCGGCACGATCGAATTTCTCATGGATCAGGACCGCCATCTCTACTTCATCGAAATGAACACGCGCATCCAGGTGGAGCATGCGGTCACAGAAATGGTCACCGACGTCGATCTGGTAAAGAGCCAGATTCTGCTGGCCGCCGGCGAGCGCATGGAAGACGTGCTGCATGGCCCAATTCTGTCCCGTGGCCATGCGATCGAATGTCGAATCAATGCGGAGCACCCAGAGAAGTTCACTCCTTCAGCAGGAAAGATCACCGCTTTTCATCCTCCGGGCGGCACCGGTGTGCGCATCGATACTGCCGCCTACACGGAAGGAATAATCCCGCCCTACTATGACTCGCTGATCGCCAAGCTCATTGTGCGAGGAAAGGACCGCGAGGAGGCGGTTTCGCGCATGGCCCGGGCGCTTGAGATGTTTATCGTCGAGGGAATATATACAACCATTCCCCTGCACCGAAGGATTCTGCGGGATCCCGAGTTCCGAGCCGGGCGGGTCGATACGAATTTCATCGAGCGGTTTTTGAAAGCTGGGAAAGAGCACGCGGCATGAGCGGCTGCTGTGGTCCTCTCAAATGATCACGATTCCACGGCTCTATGCGATTGCGGATGTTTCCTGCTACTGCAATGCTGAGACTTTGTTCGCCACCGTAGGAGAACTGCTCGCGGCTGGCTTGACCTTAATCCAATACCGCAACAAATCCGGCAACGCCCGCGAAATGCTCGATGAGGCTCGCGAACTGAAACGCCTGGCCGGCAATTCCGTCAAACTCATCATGAACGATCGCGCCGACCTCTGTCTGGCGGCAGGCTTCGACGGCGTCCACGTGGGCCAGGACGACCTCTCCCCTAAAGCCGTTCGCAAAGTGATTGGCGACCAACTCTGGCTCGGCGTATCCACACACAACCCAGAACAGGTGACCGAAGCGAACCAGACCACAGCCGACTACATCGCGATTGGTCCGGTATTCGCCACCACCAGCAAACCCAACCCTGATCCGGTGATTGGCTTGGAAGGCGTGCGCCAGGCCCGCGCCCTGACCCACAAACCCCTGGTCTCAATCGGCGGAATCACCCGCGCCAACTGCCGCCTGGTGATCGACGCCGGCGCGGATTCCGTGGCGGTGATATCCGATCTGTTACGGGATGCACGCCAATCAGCAGAAGAATTTTTGCGCATCTTAGGTTAAAGTAACCCCGGCTAAAGTAACCCCGCGAAGCGTCTCTGCGTGCTTTGCGCTGCCTTTGCGAACTCTGCGGTTCAAGGTTTTTCGGCACGAAGCCGGGAGGAATGTTGACTACCAATATCAAAACTCCACCCCCAACCGACTGGGACATCCACTCCCACCAGGACAACGAACTGGTCAAAGAACTCGGCCTCACCAGCGCCACCATGCTGGTGATGGGTTCCATGATCGGCTCCGGCATCTTCATCGTCTCCGCCGAGATCGCCCGCGAGGTCGATTCACCCGCACTGCTGATCGGCGCCTGGCTGGTAACCGGCTTTCTCACTATCGTCGGCGCCCTCAGCTACGGCGAACTTGCCGCCATGATGCCCCGCGCCGGAGGCCAGTATGTTTTCCTGCGCGAAGCTCTCGGCCCGCTCTGGGGCTTCCTCTATGGCTGGACTCTCTTTCTTGTTATTCAGACCGGTACCATCGCCGCAGTCGGCGTGGCGTTCGGAAAGTTCCTTGGCATCTTCTTTCCTTCCATCTCTTCTTCGAACTGGATTCTGCACTTCTGGAAGGTCCCGCCTCTCCACATAGGTCCCATGGTCCTCGGCAACATGGACGTCGGACTCAGCACCCAAAACCTGGTTGCGATCCTGGTAGTGATTGCGCTCTCGATCATCAACATCTTCGGCGTAAAGACCGGCGCGTGGATCCAAAATGTCTTCACTGTGGCCAAGGTTTCAGCACTTTTCGGATTGGTGCTTCTGGGCATCGCCATCGGCAGAAACGCGCAAGCCCTGGCGGCGAATTTTCACGGCAATTTCTGGCGCAACGCCGGACTCGGTGCTCAGCACGATATCGGCGGCGTGCTCGTAGGCACCCTCACGGTCCTCGCGGTCGCGCAGGTTGGTTCGCTCTTTTCCGCCGATGCCTGGAACAACGTCACCTTCACCGCCGGCGAGGTGAAAAATCCCAGCCGTAATCTTCCGCTGGCCTTAGCTCTCGGCACAGGCACCGTCATTCTTCTCTACGTGCTCTGCAATGTGGTCTATCTCAACATTCTCCCCATGGACGGTGTGGCCAACGGCGCTACTATCATCGAGCGCGGCATCAAGCATGCCACCGAAGACCGCGTCGGCACCGCTGCCATGACCCAGATGTTCGGCCCGCTCGGCGGCACCCTGATGGCCATCGCCATCATGCTTTCCACCTTCGGTTGCTGCAACGGCCTGATCCTGGCCGGGGCCCGCGTCTACTACGCCATGGCCAAGGACCGCCTGTTCTTCCGCGGCGTGGCCAGCCTGCATCCTAACTACAAGACGCCGGTAGTTTCCCTCATGGTGCAGATGCTCTGGACCTGCGTCCTGTGCGTCTCCGGAAGCTACGGCCAGTTGCTCGACTACATTATTTTCGCCGTGCTGGTCTTCTACATCCTCACCATCTTCGGGATCTTTGTCCTCCGCCGAACTCACCCCGACGTCCCGCGCCCTTACCGCGCAGTCGGTTACCCTGTCCTGCCGGCGATTTATATTGTGATGGCTTTGTTTATAGATGTCGTACTATTGCGCTATAAGCCGCAGTTCACCTGGCCGGGACTGATCATCGTGCTGCTCGGGATCCCGGTCTACTACCTGTGGTCGCGGCGGAGAGCGCCAGCCGCGGCGCAATTGAATCCATAATATTAAGGAGCACAACCTGCATGGCTAATTTAACGGCAACCAAGCCTATAGACGCCCTCATGCGAGAGGCCCAGGACACGAGCGAGCATTGTCTGAAACGCACGCTCGGTCCGGTCAGCCTCATCATGCTCGGTATCGGGGCCATCATCGGCGCCGGCCTGTTCGTGCGCACAGCTGCCGCCATCGCGGATCGCTCAGGCCCCTCCGTAACCCTCGCCTTCATCGTCGCCGGCTTCGGTTGCGCTTTCGCCGGGCTCTGCTACGCCGAATTCGCTTCCATGATCCCGGTTGCCGGCAGCGCTTATACCTACTCCTACGCCACCATGGGAGAGTTAGTAGCCTGGATCATCGGCTGGGATCTGGTGCTGGAGTACGCCGTCGGCGCGGCGACCGTCGCCATCGCCTGGAGCGAATACTTCAATCGCGTGCTCGGCTGGTTCAACGCCCGCATTCCTTATGAGTGGAGCCACTCTCCGCTGGAGACCATGGCCGACACAGGCTCCCGTGGCATCATCAACCTCCCCGCGATTTTCATTCTGCTCATCCTCTCCGCCCTCCTCATCAAAGGAACCAAGGAATCCGCAATCGTTAACGGCCTTATCGTCATTCTCAAAGTCACCATCGTCATTATCGTCATCGGTATCGGTTGGGGTTTCATTAACCCGGCCAATCACACACCGTTCATCCCCCCGCCGGCCACCTATGTCACTCCTCAAGGCATCACTCACCACTATGGCGGCTTACTTGGCATTCTGGGCGCTGCGGGAGTGGTCTTCTTTGCTTACATCGGTTTCGACGCCGTTTCCACCGCGGCTCAGGAAGCAAAAAATCCCAAGCGTGACATGCCCATCGGCATCCTGGGCTCGCTGGTCATCTGCACGATCCTCTATGTGCTGTTCGCCTACGTCCTCAGTGGTGTAGCCACGGTTGAGGACTTCCGCTCAAGCGGTCGTGAAGCATCCGTCGCGTTTGCCATCACCAAGTACATGCATGGGTATGAGTGGCTGTCGAAATCGGTTACGGTGGCGATTTTGGCTGGATTCTCGTCCGTGATTCTCGTGATGTTGCTCGGGCAGTCCCGGGTCTTCTATTCCATGAGTAAAGACGGGCTGGTCCCCAGGGTCTTTTCCGACGTTCATCCCCGCTTTCGCACACCCTACAGGTCGAACATGCTCTTTTTCGTGTTTACCGGATTGTTCGCCGCGTTTCTCCCCGAGGACATCGTCGGCGAGATGACCAGCATCGGGACGCTGTTCGCGTTTGTCCTGGTATGCATCGGCGTCTGGATCCTCCGCCGCCGCCGTCCGGACTTGCAGCGCGCCTTCAAAGTTCCCGCGGTGCCTTTCGTCTCGACGGCAGGCGTCATTATCTGTGGCGCAATGATTTACGGCCTCGGCTGGACCAACTGGCTGCGTCTGATCGTCTGGCTCTTTATCGGCTTGCTCATCTACTTCACCTACGGGCGCAGACACAGCAAAGTCCAGTTAGCGGTTGAGAGTCCGGCGCTGCAGCCCAAGGGCGCTCCCTCGATGGCCGATTAGTGGACTTTGGGATTAAGCTCTGGAGTTTTGGTAGCGCTACCGGGAATCGAACCCGGGTTTGAAGATTGAGAATCTTCCGTCCTAACCCCTAGACGATAGCGCCGTCGCGCTCCCCTGATTATAAAGGATCACACGACTCGAATTATCGCTGGATTGAGGATGGTTTACCCCGATCCGCAATACTGGCGTAGCAAGATTGGATTTACGCCAGCGCTCCGGCGAGTGAGTCCTGCGTCTCCACGCACTGTTCGATCTCCTGGATAGGCGAAGTCACGATTGGGGTTCGGTAGGCAGGATGATGAAACTCGAGGTGCATGCCGCGTCCGACGAAGCGCAGTTTTAGCATGGAGCCGCCCCACGTGGAACCGGCAATCGCGACAAGAACCGGCTCCGGGCAGTACTGAGGATGCCCCGAGATGAGTGCGTTCCGGCTGCCCAAAAGCACTGCAGTGTAATCGTGATGTTGGGTGCGGATCCGCAACACGGTTGTCGGCGGCAACTGCTCAAGAAAAACGCCACCTTCGATCTCCGACTGCACGATATTGTGGTTTATTCCATCGCTGAGGTTCGGATGAGGCGAGAAGGTCAGGTCCCCTTGGGCCATGGTTCCAGTGTTGCTGGTCTCCATAATAGACTCAATGCAGGCGGCTTGGTAAGCGCATTCTGAGACCGTCCGTTACGGCAGTTTGGAAACCTTGCTCCGGGATGGGTAGTCTAATGAAGGTGAGGGGTTTTCTCCCCTCCTTTTTGCTCTTATGAAGCTTGTAGCGTCTCTTTGGGTATTGCTCCTGTTCGGAGGGCTCTCTGCGGCCCTGGTCACTGACAAGCGCTCCGGCAGCAGTAGCTCCATACTTCCTAACCAGTTCTCCGGATGGCAAATGGCCGGCTCTTCGCACGCAAGCAAAGATCCCGGCGCTGCCGATCCGGTAAATGCCTCCGTGCTCAGGGAGTACGGGTTCACCGACTTCGAGTCGGCTACTTACACTCGCGACGACGGGCGCAAACTCGCGCTCAAGGCCGCAAGGTTTCAGGATGCCAGCGGCGCATATGGTGCCTTTACCTATTACAAGTTGCCGCAGATGTTAGTAGAGAAGATTGGAGATCAGGCCGCTTCGCTGAACGAGCGCGTGCTCTTTTATCGCGCCAACGTACTGGTGGATGCAGTATTCGACAAATTGAACGTGATGTCCGCAGCCGAACTGCGTGAATTGGCTGGACAGCTGCCCATATTGGCGGGCAACTCGTCGAAACTGCCGGGCTTGCCTGCATATCTGCCCAAAGCAGGATACGTAAAGAACACGGCAAAATATGTAGTCGGCCCAGTGTCATTCCGCAAATTAGAAGTCCCAATTCCTGCGGAGCTCATCGATTTTTCGGCAGGAGCAGAGGTAGTGGTCGGTACGTACCAGACCTCAGGTGGGAATGCCACTTTGATCCTGGTCAACTACCCGACCAATCAGATTGCTGCTGACCATCTGCAAAAGCTCGAATCCGCTCGTCAGCAAAATGGGAGTGCTTCTGGCGTCACGACAGGCAGTCCGTTCTTTGATAAACGAACTGGTCCGATTCTAGTGATTGCGTCGGGATCGCTGTCGCAAAACGAAGGCAAGTCTCTGCTCGCAGCCGTGAACTATGACGCCAATGTCACCTGGAACGAGAATACGTACCTCACCAAGAAGGATAATCTGGCGAATCTGCTGGTGAACATCATCATCCTTTGCGGCATTCTGATTCTGTTTGCCGCGGTCGCCGGCGTGGCGTTTGGCGGCATCCGCCTTTTTATCCGAAGAATTCTGCCCGAAAGAGTATTCGACGAGCCCGAGCGGGGCGACTTCATTTCCCTCCACCTGGAAGACGCCGGGCGTTCCCAGGATGGTGTAAGTACCTCAATCAAAGCGATTTAAAGAGAAATTCACCGGTTCACCCCAATTCGAGGGTCAGGAACGTTCGTGTTAACCTATTTTGTAAATAGCTGAAAACAAAGCTATTTATTTACGAAAAATTCCTTGACACCCCGCTTTTTCGGCTCATAAGATTTCGCCAGAAAGTTTTGACGGTAACTTCACCTCCGTTGGAACTATTCTCCCTTAAGAAAAGGCCGCCCACGTTGCCGGGCGGTCTTTTCGTTTGACTCGCTCTTCGCGATTCGTCGTCACCCACGTACCGAAGAGTCGGCGAGCAGAGTTGATCAAAGATGTGTAGCGAAGCGACGAACGATCAACGGCGACGAACACTGAGTCTTTACGCTGTCGATGCTCACATTTAAAATCGAATTCAAGCCGACGTAGCTCAGTTGGTAGAGCAGTCGATTCGTAATCGACAGGTCATCGGTTCAAGTCCGATCGTCGGCTCCACGACTATAAGGCCTTACAGAGTTCAAACCGTCGCAATGGGCAAGCAACGCAGTACCCGTGGATGACGGAATACATACAAATCACAGACCCCGTACTCCAATCACGAGTCAAGGCTCGGTATGGCGCGGAAATCGCCATTCTCCATGAGGCTGGCTTTCGTGAGCTGGCTTATAAGCTCGAGAGTCTGGGTCCGTTTTCGGCCGTGTTGCGTCTCCCAATCGTTTGGCTGATGCATCGTGCGAAAGAAGTACTTGTGTTCCCGTTTCCCTGGCGTATCGCTGCCGCCTACCCATTGTTGGTCCACTCTGAACCATCCTCAATCGCCGATTGCATGGGTATCGGCATAAAGTTCTATTCGAGTTTCTCTGACAACTCGATTTTGATCTCCTCTACCCTTGAGAGCCATGCAGCCCTACAAAATTCGATAAGAGATCCCAAGTTCCAGATAGTCAGAAATCCGCCTCGCAGAAATCCGGAGGATGCATGGCAGTCGCATAAATGGCGGATCGGGGAAATGCAGGCTCAGGGCATCACGCTTCGAAATATCAGTTCGTTCGCCGATTACGTGGAAATTTCTCGGCGCGAAGAGCTCGACCTCAAGGCGTGCATGTCTCTAATGGACAAAACCGCCTAGCCTCGGATAGCGAATTCCAACAGCGCCGCTTGCTGGTCTACTCTCCGGTCGATCGCTCAGCGAGACACGCGGACAACCTTTTTCGGAACTTCGGTGAAAATCTAAGTACTTCGCCTTAGATTATGAAAATATTTCTTGATTTGTCGCCGACCGAACTGAGACACTCTTGCGGAATCGCGTTATCATGTCTCATCGCAACACAACGGCCTAGGATTCAATTCCAGAGCGTCTTCTCGATCTTTGGAGAATCTGCACTCAGCCGTATTTTGTAGCGAATCCCCCAATTCCATAAGCCCGGAGTTCGTATGAAAGTCGTTTTGTGTCTCTTTGCGTTGACTCTTTGTATTTCTGCCGCAACTCAGGCTCAGCAATCATTCCAGTGTCCCAAAGGTACTGAGGACATGTTGAGCTACTTCGTCATGGCTTACCCGAGTCGTGCCGACCATTACATGGGGCCAGGCAACGCCAATCCTATCTACACTTCTATCGATCCGGAGATTCAAACTGGGTACGCTCCCCAGGGCACGTTTTTCTGGGTCAAGAGTGCCAGCGGGTATCCGTGGGATGTGAACACCTTCGATCAGAATTACGTCTATCATCGGGCGACCGAACTGAAGTGGCTCGACCCCAGCACATTCAAACGTCAGGCCCAGGATATGCCTCTGACTGCGAGATGTGTTTCCACGCGCGGCGGAACGCCCCCAATCAAACTTCCGCCCAGCCGGTCCACTTACAGCTTTTACTCCAATTGCCAGTCGTATCAGACCGCAGATCTCAGCTACGTCGTGAACACGATCTCCAAGCCGGCATGGGTGAACACGGGAGGCAATCTGGGCACCGTCAAGACTCGCCTTCTGAGTTATACCTACGCTTGCAACTCCAGCTACTCGGGATGCCAGTACATGGAGGTCTTCAGTCTGGGGCAGAACGTGGGGCTTTACGACTGGAAGTATTACACAGCGCAGAACGGCAACTGGGTGCAGAAGCAGGAGTCAGTCATCAATAATTTCAGCGTGGGGCACAGCACGCCCTATTTCGCATGCCCGAATACTTATCAGTGAGTCCGGTGAGTCTATCCCTTTTGCGCCTTTCGTGAAAGGGTGGGACTTTCTTGAACGGTTCCTTACTGACTATCTCGCGTCACCGGATTCCAGTGACTATCGTTCGTGGAGTACCAGTTTCTCCACTCGGCCGCATCGTGAGGTAAGCTTTGCCCGGTGATGTCGCGCAGCGCCTGATACACCCACTTCCGTGTCTCGGGATCGAGCGACTGATCGTCGGCGAAATCCAGCAGACGTGGCACTGCCGTCCGCCTCTGTCTCTCGCTCAGCATCCCGGACTGCGCCAGCCCGCAGGCTGCCCGTTCGCGAATCATCGGCGAACCGTCATCATGAAAAACTTCCAGGAGCGGAGCAATTGTTTCGTCGGTTCCAAGATAGGATAGCGACTCCACCGCCCAATAGCGCACATTCACGTTGGAATCGTGAATCGATGCCAAAATGATCTGCGCCGCACGCTCCGGCTCCACTCCGCGATTTCCTAGCAACCCGATATCCCAAAGCGCATTCGCCCGCGGGCCTTGCTCTCCGGACCGTGCATCCGGTTCGAGCCGGTCCACCGTCGCCGAACTCTTCTCCAGATTCCGCGCTGCAATATCCACTTCGATAGCTGCAGCCCGTACGCGCAGATCGTCCGAGTTCAAGGCGGTCATAAACAGATTGTTCAGGCGATCGTCCAGCTTGATCTTCCCGCGCCATGCCTCGACGCGCGCCGCGATCTGATCGTTTGCTCCCCGATAGTGATTGATCGACCGCTCCAGCAGCAGCTCCGCCTGGCTTTGCGGCGCCATCTGATCCAGCACTTCGATCTCATGCTCCGATAGCACGTTCGCTGAAGCGGGCTCCGGCTTGCCGTGCAGGCTCAACAGTTGCGCAATTTCCTCCCACGCGGCACGTGCGGTTCGCGTTCCCAGAAACAACATTGCAGCTAGGACACCCGCCAGGGCAAAGATGAACATCCGCCAGCCGGAGCTGCTGGGAACTATGGGTTCAGGAGAAAGAGGCGTGGATTCAGCACGTAACTCGGCCTGCAAGTTACCCCGAAAGTCGGGATCTGTACTCACGCAGGAAGTATAGGATGACGTTGAAGCAGGGTAAAGTTACGGTCGGCTATGTTGCTCAGTGACTGCGGGTTACCCGGTGCAGTGCTTCGATCAACGCTCCCGGCCCGTCATCTGCCAGGACAACCTCATCGGGGCTGATCTTGCGATCAATTCGTCCTGTATCCGTGATTGCTACCAGGGTACAGTCGCGGCAATATTCGCGCATGAGCTCAGCCATTTCTTCTACTGTGTCGCTCGGCAGTGTGTAACTCAACACCGCAACATCGAAATTACCCCGCCGGATCGCAGCTTTCATTTCCTCTTCCGTGCGCGGTGTGGCGACATTAAATCCGTGAGAACGCAGTACCTCTGCCCGATAAAGAGCAAGCTCGCGAATGTGCCCAAGGATCAGCACTCCGCGGCCAAGAGTTCTCTTCCGGCTTTGTGGCTTGGTGTTGCCTAGCTGGGTACGCGTTACTCTCGCGATCTTGCGGCCTTTGCTGCTTCGGAATGCCGCTATTGGCAAGGCGGGACCACCTGCTGCTGATGCGAGTTGCATAGCGCGGTGAGTATACTGCACAGAGTTCATAAGTCGTCAACCCTGTGCTGAACATTCACAAAACTTTTCAACGAAGCGGGATTTCAGGCGGTAAGGCGCTGCCACCATTTCTTTTTCGTCGCGGCCTGAGGTTGGCGGCGCGTGAAAACTGGCTCGTCACTCAGGCCTAGGAACCCGGTCGCCTCATAGTTAACGGGATCTTCGCTCAACGGCTCGCCGTCCGCTTTGACTCGCGAATCGACTCGGGCAAAAAGGACCTTCCCCGGGGTCTCGGAAGGGAGAATAAGTATGCTGGGCCGGTCATATCGCAACACCGTGTCCAGAGGATCGCCGTCCTGAATTTCCGCCGCGCCGCGCTTGAAGCGGCTTACGATGGCTTCAGCGGTCTCATCGTCAAAGGCAATCCAGCGAATCATGAGCGTATCCGAGGAGGGCAAAATTGCCTTGCCAGTCTTGATTGTACCTGAGATGTTGCGGGAAACGGGAAGGCTGCATCGCTTGCAATTTGCTTTGGGGGTCTCGTGAGCTACAATGCTTCCTTCCCGATTTAATCCGGCTGCCGAGGATCAGTTTGTTTAATCCTTTGCGTTGAGGTATTTACATCGAACAGGCTGTAAGCGACGGTTGGTCCCAGTCCAAGAAGCGATGAGCGCTGAAGGAGGTCGTATGAGGATGAGGGTCGTCCTGATCTGTGTATTGCTGGTGTCCTTGGCCGCGTTCGGACAGACTTTTCGCGGGACGATCCTCGGCACCGTAACTGACGCTTCCGGCGCGGTGGTTTCCGGGGCCAAGGTGACGGTGCGGAACGTGGGTACGGGACTAGAGCGCAGCACGCAAACCAGTCCCGACGGTAGCTATTCGCTCCCCGAACTGCCGATCGGCACCTACACCGTGACGGCCACCCAGAGCGGCTTCCAGACCTCGGTGACGAAAAATGTTGTCGTGGATGTAGCCGCGCCGCGGCGCGTAGACGCGACCTTGAAGGCAGGCCAGGTGTCAACGACGGTCGAAGTTTCGGGTGAAGAACTGCCACAGGTCGAGACCACAATTGACACGCTCGGAACCACTTTTACAGCCCAGCAGGCCAAAGATTTGCCCCTCAATGGACGCGATTTCCAGAAAATGATCTTTCTGACGCCCGGAGTTTCCGGTTCTCCTGATCAGATTACGGACTCTCCCGGTTCATACGGAATCTTTTCCATGAATGGCGCGCGCGGACGATCCAATAATTACCTGCTTGACGGTACCGACATGAATGACGGCTATCGCAACGACCCCGCGATCAACGAAGCCGGAGTCTTTGGCACACCCGCCACCGTGCTGCCGGTCGACGCAGTACAGGAGCTGCAGATTGTTTCGAACTTCATGCCGGAATACGGGCGTAACGCGGGAGCTACTGTCAACATTGTGAGCAAAGCCGGAACCAATACACTGCACGGCTCTGCCATCGAATATTTCCGGAACAGTGCCCTGGATGCGAGAAATTACTTCAACCCGTCGACCACGCCCAAGGCTCAGTTCCATAACAATCAGTTTGGAGGCTCGCTGGGCGGCCCCATTAAGAAGGATAAAACGTTCTTCTATCTCAACTATGAAGGACAGCGAGAACGCGTGGGGGTGGTAACCCTGGGCTGTGTCCCGGACCCGGCGCAAATTGCTGCCGATGAGGCCAGCATCGTCGCAGGTGGCGGAGTCGTGAATCCGGTCACCAGCGCGTTGCTGGGAAACCACGCTTGGCCAGCGCCCAACCTGGCGGGCTCGACCTCAGATGACACCAGTTGCGGTGGTTCCAACGTCTCCGTGATCAGTCCTTCGTCCAACCGATTGGACTCCATGCTCGCGAAGCTTGACCATAACTTCAGCCCGAGGAACCTGCTGACTGGGAGGTATTTTTTCGGTGACAGCTCACAATCGTTTCCTTTGGCACTCACGGCGAGCGGCGGTCAGCTTCCGGGGTTCAACACCTTTACTCCCACCCGAGTGCAGCTGGTTTCGCTATCAGATGTGTGGACCGTCTCACCAACTCAAGTCAATGAATTACGTTACGGCTGGAATCGCTTTGCCGAAGACTTTCTTCCCGAAGATCGGGCTTTCCATCCGAGTTCCATAGGGCTGAATCTGGGAACCGGCGTTCCGGACCAGGGCTTGCCAATCATCCTTGTTGGGGATTTTGCGCAGCTCGGCGCCACCAGCGGCGACCCGCGCGGTCGCGTGGATACCAATAATCAGTTGCTGGATAACTTCTCGTGGAAGATTAACAAGCACGACGTCAAGTTCGGATTCGAATATCGACGGACCACGATCAAGCAATACTTCAACAAGTATTTTCGCGGAAAGCTGACGTTTGATACTCTGACCGACTTTCTTACTGGAACTCTGGACAATTCTTTTGGCTCCACCTTCCAGTACTCCGGCAACACAAGGCGCCACACCGCAGAAAACAACTACGGCTTCTATCTGCAGGATGGTTTTCGAGTCAGCCCGCGGCTCATGGTCAACTATGGTTTCCGCTGGGACTATTTCGGAGTTGTTTCAGAGAAGAACAACCTGTTCAGCAATGCGACCACCGCCAACCCGGCAACCGGCGAGTTCGTATTGACCCAAGTAGGCCAGCCGGGACTTAGCAAACTTTACGAGCCGGACTACAACAATTTCTCTCCCCGCGTGAGTGTTGCGTGGGATATCAGTGGACAAGGCAAGACTGTACTGCGTGCCGGATGGGGCCTGTTCTTCGATGCCTTTTCACAGGACATGTTCCTCGGGCACCTACCCTACCCGCCTTACTATGATCCGGGTCCCGCGTACAACCCGGTTGGGCCAGCGCAGATCATTCCGGCAGTGAACACCGGTGGGACGATCGTTTCCGGCCAGGCAGTTTTCGATACGGCGGGTTGCGGCCAACTGGAATGTGACATTTTCACTTTTGACCGCCACATCCGTACTCCCTATATGGAGAATTACAACCTGAATCTGCAGCACCAGCTGGCAAGCAGAGTCATGCTGCAGGTCGGATATGTCGGTTCTCAGGGACATCATCTGTTCCGCTTCCGCGATCTGAGCCAGCCGGATCAAGCCACAATTACGGCAGATGATTTGTCTTGCGCTTGTGCCGATTCCTACGGTGTGCCCCGCGTTTTCGATTTTCCTAATGGTTCTTTTTACATCATGCAGGAGGAATCAACCGCCAGCTCAAATTACAACGCGCTACAGACCAGCTTGCGTGTGAACGGCTGGCGCGGAGTCACCTCGATTGTGAATTACACATGGTCGCATTCTCAGGACACGGCCAGCGACGGAGATGACTTCGAAAACAATGCGGCTCAGCCAAACGACAGCACGCGTCCACACCTGGAATATGGCAACTCCAATTTTGACGTGCGCAATCGCTTCACTTGGGTCTTCGGCTACGAACTCCCCAGCGTGGGATCGAGCAGGCTCAGAAACGGATGGGGATTCAGCAGTACTCTAACTCTCCAGAGCGGTCAGCCCTTCCAGATGAACTACAACTTTGAGGACGATTTCAGCGGCAGCGGAGAGGGTGATGATCGGCCGGACGTCGTCGGACCGATCGTTTACCACAAGCGTGATCCAGGCAACTTTATCGAGCTCAGCTCATTCGCCATTCCGTGCACTGTGAACGTCAGCGTAGCTTCAGGTACGGCCGCGGACTGCGTACCAGGAACTCGCCATTTCGGAAACGAACGGCGAACATCTTTGATCGGTCCGGAATTCCGTCAGTGGGATCTTGCCATCTATAAGAACACGGCAATCACGGAAAGACTGAGCATGCAGCTTCGAGCGGAATTCTTCAATGTGCTGAATCACCCCAATTTTGCCAATCCGTTCCTGCCAATCTTTGTCGCCGATCCTGGCGTCAATGGCTTCGCCATCAATGGGAACCGCGAGGTCGGCGTTGGCGGCTTCCAATTGGGCGCCACCGGTGACGTAGGCATCGGCAATCCCTTTTTGGGCGGCGGCGGCCCGCGAGGCATTCAGTTAGCGGCGAAGTTCACCTTCTAACGTCAACCTTCGCGTCGGCAGTCCTCAGTAGCACGGCAGGGTTCCGCGTCTCCCCTGGCCCACCGTACCTGTGCGAGCACTTTTTTGTGTCCCGCCTTGAGTGCTAGCCTCCCGATTAAACTCTAAAATATGTAGTGAGAGACTCTCATGAGACAAACCAGTTGGGCAGTCCTGATGCTTTTTCTGTGCTTTGCTGCCGCCCCACTCATGGCAACCAGGAAAGCATTGAGCGAAACCATGCCGGTTACCACATCCTCGGCAAAGGCGCGGGAACTCTACCAAAAAGGAATGGCCGACTACGAGAACCTCTACCTCGAGCGTGCCAACGAGGAATGGCGCGCCGCCGTGAAGGCGGACCCGAATTTTGCGCTCGCGCAGGCCTGGATCGCCTTCAACAGCCGCGACCCTCGTGAGGCGGGAGCTGCACGCGCGAAAGCCAAGGCTCTGATGTCCAGGATCACTCCGGGCGAGCGGCTGATGGTGAAGTGGATTACCAATGTTCAGGAGAACGATTTCATCAAGGGCATTGCCGCCATGAACGACATGATGGCGATGTATCCCAGAGACAAGCGCGTTCTGTATCTCGCCGGCAACTGGCTGGTGTTCGAAAACAGCTGGGACCAGGCGGAAAAGATCTTTGAGCGCGCTCTGGCCATCGACAAGGATTACCCCGCAGCACTAAACGACCTCGGCTATGCCTGCGCCCACAATCGTGAGTACGACAAAGCCTTTGCCATCATGGACCGTTATGTCGCCGTGCTTTCCAAGGAACCTAACCCTCAGGATTCGTATGCCGAGCTTCTGCGCATGGCCGGCCACTTCGACAAAGCATTGGAGCATTACCGCGCATCTCTGAAGATCGACCCAAACTTTGTTTCCTCTCAGGCCGGATTAGGAGACACCTACGCCCTTATGGGTAATGAGCCGCAGGCGCGCTCAGAGTACGAAAAAGCCATTCAGGCGGCGCACAATGAGGCTGATCGCCTGGACTACAGTCTGCAGGAAGCCGCCACGTGGGTGCGGGAAAACAATTTTTCAGAAGCGACGAAAGCTTACTTTGCAGTCGCGGAGAAAGCTCATGCTCAAGGCCTGAATCTCCAGGAAGCTCAGGCCCACCGGATGATCGGAATGTACGAGCCGGATCCTGCCACAGCGCTGAAGCATATGCAGGCAGCGGACGAGGTGCTAGATCATGCCTCAACTCTTGCCCAGTCGGAACGTGAGGAGGAGCGAGCCAGAATCCTGCGTTATCGCGTTATGAGGGCAACCCAAAGCCGAGATCAGGATACAGCCGACAAAAGCTTGAACGTACTGGAAACCATGGCGAATAACAGCCGCAGCATGGTGATACACAGCGCCTATCACGGCGCGGCTGGGGCTTTGCTCATTGCGAGAGAAAAATTCGCTGACGCAATTCCTCATCTTGAAGAAGACCTCGACAATCCATTTTCCTTGGAACTGCTCTGCCAGGCCTATGCGAAGACCGGTGCCCATGATCAAGAGCACGAGACGCGCGCAAAGCTGCTAGGGACGAACGTCGCTACTCTAGAGCAGGCGCTGGTCGTTCCCGCCGCCCGTGCCAAGTCCACGGGAATTACTGCAGAACAGTAGTGATTTCTTGAAAGAAGCGCTTCCGAAAGAGTCCACTTCGAATAGCTTCCCGACGGATACCTTCTGCTACGGCCGTGACCACGGAGGGACAGCCACCCTCACCCATCCAGTCTCACGAAGCGAGACTGCCGAACCATAACCTTCGGTCCTTCGCAGTGTGCGGGGTGGGGAGTTCCTGCCACTTAAATGGTGGTTTTCAAGAATTTTCTAATGCATGCCCTCAGTTTCGTGCATAATACTGGCCCTCAACTTGCGTCAATTAGCAGGTCGATAGCGAGCTTTCAGGTGATCGGTATGTGGATGGAAAAGCTGTCGGATGGTGTGCTGCGCGTGCTTACAGCATTAGGCCCGCGCTACATTAGGCCTACGTTTGCCCAACGCGTGTATCTGTTGTGGATCTTTCGCAATTTTGAAGTTCTGCCTTTTCAAGTTCTTACTCCGCGCCAGCGCAAATTGATCGAAACTCTTTGTGTCGAGCAGAACTTCGTTGCCTTGTCACAGGACGGCTGGGACCTGCCGATCCTTGGGACTGTTGAGCGGCGGCCTCCGATCGAGATGCAGCCGCTGTCAGAAGGCCAAGCCCAATCTCGAGCTTCGGATGTGGTCTCGCCGCTGGCAGCCGATGCGCAGCAGCGACCGTAATTTCGCGACGCAATTAGAGATTATTAACCGGCGAAATAAAAAAGGCCGGCCATTACAGGCCGGCCCCAGATTGCTGACAAAGTACCGACAAAGCTCTCGTTTTCCACGGGAGCTTTGTGCTTTTATGGGGCATGCTGAAAGAACCCGAAGTACCGCAGCAGGAGATGGAGTTGGTGACGATCGAGTCGCTGGTGCCACCCGATCATCTGCTGCGGAAGATTGATGCGGCCATTGATTTGGAGTTCATCCGCGGTCG
>QIAA01000249.1 GCA_003224905.1 Acidobacteriota bacterium | reverse complement strand
TGCTTGAGATCCGCTGTTTCGAATCCTTCGCTAAACCAAGAATAACTCTCTGCAAGTTGCGTATGGACTGCTTGTCCCTGTCGCTGCGCGAGACGATCCATAGTTAGATGAGTTCTTAATTCCCAGGATCTCGCTTGCTGTTGTTTCGCGATAGCCAGGGCTTCCGCGAAGCAATACTGTGCCTCAACCAGCGCCGGAGAAATTTGGTTGCCGTTTACCGGTGAATTACCCGGTAGGTTGTTCGCTAATGCAAGATCGCCACTTTTCAGGATCAATTCGCCCTTAATCCGATACAACTCCGCCAGCGAGTACTTCTCGCCACTCGTCTCAGCATAAGCAACAGCTTTAGCGATCACTGCGAGACCCTCTTCGATGCGTCCAGCTTTGACGAGTTGATCGGCCAGCAATTGTAGAAAGTATGTAGTCCAGAGTTTTGCTCCAGTCGCTTCGTATGATGCCAGACCGCGCTGCATTTGTTCGATTCCCTGTCGCGCATTTCCCAGTTTGGCCTCGGCCCACCCCAGTTCGATCACACCGTATGCCAGCCAAAGTTCCAGTCCATATTCGTCTGCCAGTTCCACTGCCTCTTTCGCACGCTCATAAACCAGCGAAACCTCCCCTCTTAGCTGATGGAGCTGTGCTGCGAAGTGCCCGGCAACAACTAGAGTTTGGGGATGGCCAAGCTCCCGCGCCAGATCCAAGGCCCTGGCGGTTCTCTCTGCTGCCCGGTCGGGGTAGCCAAGCGCCCAGAGGGATCTGGCAGCAAAACACTCACACATTACTTTGCAATCGAGACCGACATAAGAGTCAGGACGGTGGTTCTGATACGTGTCGTAGAGTGTCGAGCCTTGGTCGAGGTGCTTGAGCGCTTCCATACATCGCCCGTGGATGACAAGCACTGCCCCCATGGATCGGTGCGCTTCCATAATCAGTGCAATGTCTTTGAGACCGTCAGCTAGCTGCAAGAGCTGATCCGAAATTTCCAATGAAGATTGCACGTCTCCGCTGAACTGGTAATACAGATTCAAGGACCCCAGCATGTGGAACAACTCTGGGGAAGGGCCCTTCAGCCAGAAGAGCTCGCGCCCGCGGGCGTACACCTGCTCCACCTCTACCGAGGCAAAGCCCTTGATTGCCATCAGCGACACACCCAAAGTCATTCGCAGTTTCATTTCCTGCTGTGCGCGCTCGGGTGTCTCGGGAAGGAATTTGAGCACCTCTAAGCCCCGGTTCGCGAGATCGGTCGCTTCGCGGTGGGCGGATCGAGCCGTGGCGTTTTCGGCCGCCTGCAGAAGATACTTGAGGGCACGCGGCCAGTCGCGGCTTTGCTCGAAGTGCATGGCCAGTTCACCCGCAATCTCGGTGTCGCGATCACCGTAAACCACCACCCCACGTTCCGCGATGCAATGGTGAATTTGCGAACGGCGCATCGGCGGCATCAGCCGGTAAGGCACGTCGCGATAGAGGATGTGAATAAATCGATGACGCGGAGTGATGGTTCCATCCGGCAGTTCAACGAGCCAGGCAGGTGACAAAAATTGATGCCTTCGCGCCAATTCCTCGCAGTGCTTTTCGACCCATTCGGCCGGCATGTCGAGGCCCGCCGCAATGGCCACGCACGAACATTCCAGTCCCGCCACGCTGGCTGCCTCCAGCACCGCGCGCTCGTCGGGGCTCAGCCTCTCAATTTGCTTTTCGATCAGTTGCCGAAGATTTGCCGGAACCCCATGTTCGATCTCCGACAAGTCAACCCGTAACTCCCATGCTCCCTTCTTTGCGATGATCATCTTCTGGTCGGTCAAATACTCCACCAGGTTGACCATGAAAAGCGGATTGCCCTCAGTACGCCGGTAAATTGTCTGTCGTAATCTCAGCGGAAACTCGTGACCTGGAAACCTAGCGGTCAGGTATTTCCCGACAGCTTCTTCGGAGAGATATTCGAGCGGCAGTTCGTGGCACAAGCCATGTGCTTGCAGTTCGCGTTTCACACCTTTGAGGGGGTGGTCACCCACGATCACGTCTACTGGGCGATATGTGCCGATGACCACCAGGCGCGCCGGGTCTTGCCGTCGTGCCAGGTAGGAGACCAGGTCAAGCGTGGAGTAATCGCTCCAATGCAAGTCCTCCAAAACCAGCAGCAAGGGAGATTCCGACGTCAGAGTCTCGATCGCCTCAGCCATTTCGCGAAGCATCCGCTCGCGCGTTGCAGCGACAACCTGAGTTTGCAGGTTTCCTCTTTCGGACTGCGGAACCAGGGAGGGCATCTGTGCCAGCCAGGCCGACGCATGTTGTCGCAATACGTCCAGCACTTGGGCTCCGTCGCGTGAACGGCAAAGCCTGGAGAAACCATCAAGCACGGGCAGATACGCTTCACCCGAGCCATAATGCTCCAAGCATTGCCCTCGCGCCACGCGGACCCCGGGGACTTGAGTGGCTTGTTCCAGGAAAGCCTGGACAATGGTGGTTTTCCCGATTCCAGGTTCCCCTGTAATAAAGACGGTCTGGCGTTCTCCAGCGAGAGCCCGCTGCAACCAGCCTCGCATCTTGGCCAACTCGGCATCGCGGCCAAGAACTCCGTTCGCGGTTGCTGATGAGGTGAACGCGGCGATATGAGGCGGCAGCTGTGAAAGTGGTGCTTGTACGCTGGGATTTTTGCCCGGTGCCGGCTCGGAGAGCTTCCCAATGAAGCGATAGCCGCGGCGATGTGCTGTCTCGATATAAACAGGTGATCCGGCGTCGTCGTGCAATGCCTCGCGCAATTGCCGAATATTGTCCTTGAGGACCGCGTCACCTACAAAAGTACCCGGCCAGACTGCGTCTAGAACCTGCTGCTTATTGACGAGTTGCCCGGGATGCTCAAGCAGTAATCTCAAAACCGCGAACGCTTTTGGGCGCAAAGATATTGCACGCGTGCCCTGCCGCAGGCACTCGTTCGTGAGGTCAAGCCGAAATTTTCCGAAAGCGATATCTTTCGGGGCTTGCATTGCACACAGCCACTACCACCACACAGCTTCTACTTTGATTACCCGGATGACTCCACGGCTGCAACTATTTTCCGGCCGCAGTCAAGAATCGGCAACCCAAGCGAGCAAAGTGCCCCAACCCGCGAGAGCGATTGTCAGATGTGACCACCAAAACATCACCGCAATATATGACTACTTCGTTATGACTCA
>QIAA01000245.1 GCA_003224905.1 Acidobacteriota bacterium | reverse complement strand
GCGGTTGAACAGGGCCCCAATGATAATCAGCACCAGACGCTCGGGGCGCTCCATGAAGCCAACGCGGCAGGATCCAATCAGAGATTCAGCGCGAGCGCGTGTGTAACTCACCATGATGGCGCTCACCAGAACAAAAGCAGCCAATACGACATAGGCGAACCGCTCCCCACGTGCATAAAACACCAGTAGTCCGAGGAACTGGGAAGCGTCGCTGTAGCGGTCTACAACGGAGTCGAAGAATGCGCCGAAGCGGGTGACGCGATTGGTGGCACGTGCCACCTGACCGTCAACGAGATCAAAAAAGCCCGAGCCAATGATGACTAAACCCGCGTAACGAAACATCCGAGCCTGGTTCTCACCATTGGCGTAACCGAACAGAAATGCCGCGATGGCGTTGACGACCAGCCCGAGAAATGTAAGTACGTTGGGGTTAATCCGAGCCAGGGCCAGCCAGCGGACGATGGCATCGAGCAGCACGCCGCACGTCCGGCCGAAGGCGCTCGTCCATGTCATCGGAGAACCGTCACTGGCCGTTTTCGTGGATCGTGACTAAGCTGAGTACTTCCAGTTCACGTTTCCCGTTAGGAGTGTCAACCACTGCGCAATCTCCTACTTTCTTGTTCAACAGCGCGCGTCCGATCGGGGACGTTGTAGAAATCTTGCCTGCATTTACATCGAATTCCTCGCTGGTCACAAGCTGGTACTCGACCTCCTCGTTTTTGGTGTTGTCATAAACACGGACTGTTGAGCCGAGCCCAACCTTGTCCCTGGGAATATTGTTCATGTTGATAAGGGAGAGATCTGCTAGCCGTCTTCCTAGCTGTCGAAGCCGAGCCTTCACAAACTCCTGGCGCTGCTTCGCCATGTGATACTCGGCATTCTCGCTCAGGTCTCCCAGAGCGACAGCCCGCTTCAACTCTCTTGGTAACTCATGACTGAGCTCATGTTCCAGAGTATTGATCTCTTCCTGCAGCATCTTTTTTATGTGCTCCGGCATGTTCGATGGGAATTATAACTCTTGCCCTGTGAGGCCGCGATTCCGGCTACGAGGCGGTCACCCTACTGCACGCAATGGTGTCAGCTCCGAGATTACGTCGTAAGTCCTTTCATTCGCGTATATGCACTCCGCATGGCCCACCATCGCGCAGTTACGTAACTTGTTCCCAAATTGCGCTCGGATACCAGCTTGGGATAGAATAGAGAAGTGCAATTCCGCCGTTTTCTTCCGCTCTTAGGTGTCCCCTCATGCTGAGCGACGGTTATTTCCACATAGGTGATAAGGTCGTCTACCCCAATCATGGAGTAGGAGTTATTGAACAAATCAGCAGCCGGACCTTTGGCGCTACTGTGGAAAAGTTCTACCTGCTGAAAATCAAATCCAGCAGCCTGAAAGTGATGGTGCCATTCCACAACGTGGGCACGGTTGGGCTGCGGCGGGTAGTTAAAAACGGGCAAATTCAGAAGATTGTCGACTTCCTGGAAGACGGAGAATGCGGCAACAATGCCGATTGGAAAGACCGCTTCAAAGAGAACTCCGAACGCATGCGGACCGGCTCACTACTTGAAGTAGCCGCCGTACTTAAGGGTCTGTTGCTACTGAATCAGTCCAAGCCACTCTCATTTCGGGAAAAGAAAATGCTCGAGCGGGCGCGTTACTTGCTCGTGAGTGAGATGGCTATGGCCAAGAACTGTGAAGAAGCCCACGTTGAGGAGATGCTTTCCCGAGCCCTCGGGAAGAGCAAGCTTCATTTTCCCGAAGCAGGGGATTTCGAGAACTAGGCACCAGTCCCGGCGCAACGCCCCAAATCTCAACTTCAGGCTGCTCACCTAGGGCAACTCTCACTCTCCTAACCACGCCCCGTACGGCTTTAGGCGCTCCACGTGGTCGAAGATGATCTTCATGGCGGCGGTGATTGGAATGGCCAGAACCAGTCCTACTGCGCCCCATAACCAGCCCCAGACCAACAGCGCAATCGTCACTGTCAATGGATTCAGTTGCAGGCGATTGCCGAGAAATTTTGGGTAAAGGACATTCAAAGCAATCAAATGCATTCCAAGAACAGTCACCACCGCGCCGAGTATGGCGCCGGACTCAACCGGTCCGATGCCTGCGATTATCGGAGGCGCCATCGCCAGCAGGACGCCCAGGTATGGAATGAGGCTCAAAAAGCCGCTGATAAATCCGATGAAGTAAAAAAACGGAAAATGCAGAATCCCGAAAACGATCGTGCTGATTGTTCCGATAAACAGGCCGATCAAGACATTACCGGCCATGAAGCTGCGGATCATGGCCGAAATCAGACCCAGAGTGACATACGCCGTGTGCCGGTTTTCGAGTGGGAATAGCATGACTGTACAGGAGCGCACGTGATGCTGCCAGGTAAGCATGAAATACACCAGGAATGGCACGAATGACGCGGCTACCAGAGCTTGCGTTACGGAACCGAAGCCGCGAAGCAGCAAAGCAGTCCAGTTGGTCGGAGAAGCGACAACGCTGCTGGCGCCGGTTTGCCCAGACTGGGCGACACGGCCAAAGTTTTCCGCTCTTTGAAGAAAACGGACGAACTCACTTCGAATCTTGCCTGTGTCTTGCGTTAACTCTTGAAAGAAAGAGAAAGCCTGATTTGACGAGTAATAAACTGCGCCTCCTATCAGTGCCAGAAAAATTACTACCGACACAAACGCCGCCACCCCTCGGGGAATGCGGAACCGCATCAGCAAGTCAACGGCCGGCGCCAGGATGAAAGCAAGCAGTACCGAGAGCAGCATGACCGCCAACACGAGTTCTCCCCAATAGCAGAGTCCGAGAATGGTAGCGATCCCAACGGCAGTCAGGGACCAATGGAACTTTTGGGCTTTCGGGTGTGGGACAGCGTCTTCCTGTGTGCTACTCCTGAGCTCTATCTCTTCCCTGGGCATGTGAGTATCGTAATCGAATGGCCGATTTTCGCATTGCGAATATAATCGCGGCGCTCCCATCCAGGCCATGAATGTATCCGAAGACAAACTTCATCCCAGAATTCTCGGCATGGACGTCGGCTCGAAGACGATCGGACTGGCGGTCTCCGATCCTCTAGGCATTACAGCCCAGGGACTCCAAACCATTCGGCGGAAAAACAAGCGCCTTGACTTGGAGAAATTGGAGCAGGTGATCCGGGACTTCGACGTGGCAGAGATTGTGGTCGGCTATCCGCTTCGCCTGAGCGGATCTGAGGGTTCACAAGCAGAGAAGGTGCGCGCTTTTGCCGAGCAACTGCGGGGGCATTTCAAAATCCCCGTGCACTTGTGGGACGAGCGCTTGAGTTCTGCCGAAGCTAATCGCCTGTTGCGCGAGTCGGAGATGTCAATTAAACGGCGAGGAGAGGTCGTGGATCGCCTCGCGGCTGTACTGATTCTGCAGAACTGGATGGAAGCGAAACGCCGTCATTAGGCATTTTGACTGAGCGGAGCCTACGCCCAAAGACCAGCGACCAATGACTGACGGCTGGCTCTTACCGGTCATCTAAACTATTGCCGATTGAGACGGATCTTCACATTTCTGACGCTTGCAGTGCTGTTCGTTGCTGGCTGGGCTGCATGGGCGCTCTTAATGCCGCTCAACCCAAGGGAGCAAAAATTCGTGCTTTTGCGCCCGGGATATTCCACTCGCCGCATTGCCGTTGAGCTCAAATCGGCTGGCGTAATTCGCAACCCGAGTGCGTTCGTCCTCTGGCATTACTTCCATCACAACCGTTCGCTGAAGGCTGGCGAGTACCTGTTCGAGACAACGGCCAGTGCACGCACTGTCCACGACCGGCTCGCACGGGGCGATATTTACGTGCACACCGTCGTGATTCCCGAAGGCTACACCATTTTTGACATCGCACAGGCTATGCAGGATGCGGGTTTGGCCACCCCTCAGGAATTTCTCAATGCCGCTCAGTCGAACACATCTCTGATCTCCGATCTCGCACCCGAGGCTAAGTCCCTGGAAGGCTTTCTCTTCCCCGAAACCTATCAGTTCACCCGCACGCAAACGCTACAGGAGATGATCGCGGCTATGGTGAAGCAATTCCGGCAAGTGGCCGCCGAGATCGGTCTGAACTCAGATGTGCAGAGAATAGTCACCCTGGCCTCCATCATCGAAAAGGAAACCGGTGCAGCGGAGGAGCGCCCGCTTGTCGCCAGCGTTTATCAGAATCGCCTGGCGAAGAACATCGCCTTGCAAGCCGACCCAAGCGTGATCTATGCGGAACAACTGGAGGGCACCTATGGAGGCGCTCTCCACCATGCGGATATGCGCTTTAATTCCTCTTACAACACCTATACCCATCCCGGTCTCCCACCCGGACCAATCGGCAATCCCGGGCGAAGTTCGCTGGAAGCGGCGATGCATCCCGCGAAAACCGATTATTACTACTTCGTGAGCAACGGGAACGGGCATCATCGCTTCGCGCAGACTTTGGAAGAGCACAATCGCAACGTGGCAGCGCTGCGGAAGATCGTACAAAAACACTGAAGGATTTCATTCTGCTGCAATGTGTGAGTTTTCCATAAATATATTAATATGCAAAAATGCGCACAACAGTTGGCATCCCAAATCCCTTTTATCGACAGCTAAAGTCTCGGGCTGCATTACAAGGGTGCTCGGTAAGGGAGTTGATCTTGCGTGGCATAAAAACTGAATTGAATGGAAGTGCCGAGAAGAAGTCTCGTTATCGCGTGTCTCTTCCAATAATTAAGAGCAAGAGGCCAGGATCGCTGAAGCTCACGAATGCGCAGATCAATGAAGTCTTATTTCCCTGACATCAATGTTTGGATCGCCCTCTCCTATGAAGCACACGCACATCATCGGTCCGCCAAGCAGTGGTTCGACGGGCTCAAAGGCAGCGCGGCTTATTTCTGCCGGTTTACACAACTTGGCTTTTGCGACTGCTGACTCGCCCGAGTGTAATGTTCGATCGGTCTTTGGGTCGCCTGGTCACTCCAAATGTTCTGCTACTCGGGTGAAGCGTAACTCTCTTCACATTTTCTAATGTATTTGGATTCTTCTCCAAATCTTGTGTTCCGTTGGCACCGTTATACTCATCTAATTCGGGCTGGATGATCTGAATGTTCGCTCACCCTCGATACGCGCGGCTTGTGGTGCTGTTATTTGTTCTTCCGTTGACCGGTTGTCTCTTCCGCTCTCACAAAGTACAGCGGCAGGTAAGCACGGCACCTCTGAAATCTGCGACCCAGCAGGAATTGATCGACTACATCAATACCCAGGCCGCCAAGATTCAAACCATGCAGGCGACCGTGGATATCGATACTTCGGTGGGTGGAGTTAAGAAAGGAAGGGTCACCGACTATCAGCAGATTCGCGGTTATGTGCTGGCGCGTAAGCCGGCCATGCTTCGTATGATCGGCCTGATGCCCATCGTCCGCAATCAGGCATTTGACATGGTAAGTAATGGCCAGGAATTCAAGCTTTGGATTCCGCCGAAAAACCGTTTTGTGATAGGACGCAACGATCTGCAGTCCCGTAATCCGGAGAAGACGCTGGAAAATCTACGCCCGCAGCATATTTATGACGCCCTCCTGCTCCGGGAAATCGATCCCAAAGATGAAATTGCCGTAGTCGAGAATGGATACGAAATTGTGCGCGATGCCAAGGGGCACGACGTGGAACAGCCGGATTACGAGATCGAGGTAATTCGGAAGGGCGATCACGGATGGTTTCTCTCGCGCAAGATCATGTTCAGCCGGTCCGATCTGCTGCCGCATCGTCAGCTGACCTATGATACCGAGGGAAACCTCACTACCGATGCGCATTACGAAAACTACAAAGATTACAATGGCCTGACCTTTCCATCGCAGATTCAAATCTGGCGGCCGCAGGAGGAATACGACATCACCCTAACCATTGTGAAACTGCAGTTGAACCAGCCGCTCCCGGATGAAAAATTCGCGCTGCCGCAACCACCAGGTGCGGAAGTGGTACACCTGGATCAGGCGCAGAATAATTCAGACCGGCGAACTCAGGGGGGCAACAGATAACCGTTTGCGCCTGCTGCCATGCCCTGCTGAAGACTGACAACAAGCGATTGATGACCAACCTATGATGAACAAAATGATCGTCGCGAATCTCGTGCACCGGCCGCTGCGATCGCTGATCAGCGTGATCGCGATTGCGCTGGAGGTCACGCTGATTCTGCTGATTGTCGGCCTTCTGATTGGCATTTTGAACGATTCCAAGCAGCGCAGCGCCGGGATCGGAGCAGATGTCATCGTGATGCCCCCAGGCTCCTCATTTTTATTTGGACTTACCGGTGCCCCCATGTCGATCAAAATCGGGGACTTGATCGCGAAGCAACCACACGTGGTGACGGTCTCGCCGGTGATCACACAGATCTCAGCTGTTGGCACAGTTGAGGTGATTGCCGGAATTGATTTGGACAGTTATCAAAGACTCTCCGGTCCTTTTCGCTACATTGCCGGGGGCCCGTTTAGAGGGCCAGATGATGTGCTGGTTGATGACTTGTTCGCCAAATCGAAACACGTTCGGGTGGGAGATTCGATCGAGATTCTGAATCACAACTTCCGGGTTGCCGGCATCGTGGAGCAGGGCAAGGGTGCGCGGAAGTTTCTGCAAATGCCAGTGCTCCAGGATCTCATCGGCGCACAAGGCAAAGCTTCTATTTTCTATGTCAAGGCTGATGAACCCGGGAATGCTGACCCGATAGTCGACGAAATCAAGCACATTCCCGGAATGGAGAGGTATGTCGCAATATCGATGAGTTACTATTTGTCGATCATGACGCCAACCAATATTCCCGGCCTGTCCAGCGTAATTCATGTGGTTATCGGAATCTCGGTTGTGATCGGATTCATTGTGATTTTCCAGGCCATGTACACGGCGGTCATGGAGCGCACTCGCGAAATCGGCATACTGAAGTCGATGGGCGCCTCGAAGCTTTACATTGTGAATATCGTTCTGCGAGAGACGGCCTTATTGGCTTTAGCTGGCATTATCGTAGGAATCCTCTTCAGCTTGGCCGCGCGTGTCTTCATCTTGCAAAAGCTGCCTTTGCTGCGAGTCGTCCTGAGTGGGGGCTGGATACTGCGAGCGACTGTGATTGCGATTGTCGGGGCCATAGCCGGAGCACTCTATCCGGCGTACAAGGCTGCCCAGAAAGATCCCATCGATGCGCTCGCGTACGAATAATAGACCCGCCCACTCCTTACTGTTGGGCGTGGAGACTGGATGACCAGGCGTTCGAAAGGTCTGCTTTCACAATACGACGATGTTTGGTTAATCGACGGTGTACGTACGCCCTTTGCCGACTACAACACAGTCCTGGGCCAGATCTCTCCAGTTGATTTAGGCATTAAGGTGGCGCGCGAAGTCTTTCAAAGGTCCGGCGTTTCACCTGAGGATGTCGATACCGTAGTGGCTGGCAACATGGCGCAGGCCAGCTTCGATGCGTACATGCTTCCCCGACATATCGGCTTGTATTCCGGAGTTCCCATCGAGGTCCCTGCTCACCTGGTACAGCGAGTATGCGGCACGGGGATGGAAGCCATTCTCCAGGCAGCAGACCTGATCAAACTGGACAAGGCGGATTTGGCGCTGGTCGTAGGTACGGAATCCATGTCGCGAAATCCCATTGCCGCGTACACCCACCGCAGCGGCTTTAAGCTAGGTCAGGTCGAGTTCAAGGATTTTTTGTGGGAGGCGCTTCTCGATCCCTGCGCGAATGTCACCATGGGCGGTACGGCGGAGGCGTTGGCGAGACGACATCATATCTCGCGAGAGGAGGTCGATCGGTTTGCCTCGGAAAGCTTTGCCCGGGCCATTGCCGCGCAAAAGAGCTGTTTTCTGAGCGGTGAGATTGTGCCGGTCATAAATGAGAAATTCGAGTGTGCCGGATACAATCCCCGGAGTATTCGCCTTCCGCGCGGGATCGAATCACTTAAGGAAGATAGTCACATACGGCCCTCCCCGGTCGAGGTTCTGGCCAAACTGCCCCCTGTGTTTGATGGCGTACAGACCGGCGGAAACAGCTCCGGCATCGTAGATGGCGCCGCGGCAACTCTGGTAGCCTCCGGCGCTTTCGTGCGCAAGTCGAACAAAAGGCCATTGGCGCGAGTAGTTGGCGGTGCGGCGGTTGGAGTGCCTCCGGAAATCATGGGTATTGGCCCGGTGCCTGCGATAGAAGCCGTGCTCAGGAACACAGGACTGCGGCTGGAGCAGATCGATCGCATCGAAATCAACGAGGCCTTTGCCGCACAGACCATCGCGTGCGAGCGCGAATTGGGATTGGATCAGGCAAAGGTAAACGTGAACGGCGGCGCAATCGCGATTGGGCATCCCCTGGGGGCAACGGGCGTGCGTCTGGCAATCACTCTATCCCGCGAACTGCAGCGCTCAGGCACTCGCTACGGAATTGCGTCTGCCTGTATCGGCGGGGGACAGGGAATCGCGCTATTGATCGAAAATGCTTCGACAGCTTGAGCTGTAGCTGGCAACCGAGAACCGGGAACTGAGAACCGGGAACAAAGAGCTGAGAACTGGGTTACGACTTACCCTGACGTCGCGTTTGTAAGTACACCCACGAAATCCCTATGTCGGCCAAATGCTCAGAGCTGTCTTGCTGAGGATTTGCTGCTTGATTTCCTCTCTTAACGGCAAGGCACGGAAGTCCTCCAAGTTCTTTTTGATCTCTGGGACCCCTG
>QIAA01000244.1 GCA_003224905.1 Acidobacteriota bacterium | reverse complement strand
CATTGCTGGGGACGCTCGGTACCGCCAAGCGGACGATCTGCTGCGGGCCGCACATCAGCAACACTGATTTTGCTATTCTGAAGACGATCCCGATATCCGAAAACAAGCACGTTGATTTCCGGGCTGAGTTCTTCAACATCTTCAACCACACACAGTTCTTCACCCCGGATGGAAATACTTCGGATGGTTCTCAGTTTGGTCAGGTAACCCAGATCCGCGATCCGCGCCTGGTGCAGTTCGCATTAAAATTATTCTTCTAGTCATCCCGGGCACCCCACCCGGAACTCTAAATGGCCGCCTGTGCGGCCTGAGCATTCTCGGAGACTCGATGTATCCCGCACTGCAGAAGGAACTCGAAACTTTCCAGCGGCGCACGCCTAAGTCCGCTGAAGCGCATAAGAAAAATCTCAAGCGTATTCCCTTAGGCGTGGCCAGCAACTACCGTGCTTACGATCCGTATCCGATCTTTGTCGCCGAAGGTCAGGGCGGCTGCTTCCGTGATCTTGACGGCAACGAATACATCGACCATAACCTCTGTTTCGGAGCGCTGATGGCCGGGCATTGCCATCCAGCGGTCATGAAAGCGGTCGAAAAACGTCTTTCCACCGGAACCATGTTCGGCATGCCGCACAACATGGAATGGGAGTTGGCGGAAGAAATTTGCACCCGCTTTCCGGTTGAAATGGTCCGCTTCGGCTCATCGGGCACGGAAGCGACGATGCATGCTATTCGCCTTGCCCGCGCCGCAACCGGGCGTGACAAGATCGTAAAGTTTGAGGGCGCATATCACGGCTTGCACGATTCCGCGCTGGTCAGCGTGAAGCCGCACGCTCCGGATTTCGGCGATGTAGATAATCCCACCCCGGTTCCGGGTGGCCTGGGCGTGCCGAGGGCTTCCGTCGCCAATGTCTTGATCGCGACCTTCAACGATCTGTCCACGGTGGAACGCAAGTTCCGCGAAAATTCCGGAGAGATCGCGGCGATCATTCTTGAGCCGATCCTAATGAATGTCGGCCTGTGCCTGCCGCAATCCGGATTTCTCGAAGGCCTGCGCGAGATCGCCACGAAGAACGGCGCCCTGCTCATCTTCGATGAAGTGAAAACCGGCGCAAAGCTCGGCTGGGGCGGAGCTTCCGAATACTACGGGGTTACTCCCGACATGATCTGCCTTGCGAAATCGATTGGCGGCGGCTTCCCGCTGGCGGCTTTTGGTACACACCGTTCGGTCATGGACCTCATCTCTCAGCACAAGGTCTTTCACGGCGGTACTTACAACACGAACCCCGTATCGATGGCAGCGGGATTAGCCACGTTCCGCCACGTTCTGACACGGGAAAACTATGCGCATGTCGAGAAACTGAGCAAAATGCTCGTCGGAGGTTATCGCAAAATTATCGCGAAAACCGGGTTGCAAGGGTACATCGCGCAAGCGGGTGCCAATGGCGCTCTGATGCTCTACCCACAGGAAATTCGCAATTATCGCGACTGGATCACGATTGATATCGATCTCTGGCGACAGTACTGGTTCGGTATGGTCAATCGCGGCGTGATGCCGCAGCCCTACTGGTGGGATGAGCAATGGACCATTTCGGTCCAGCACACGGAGGCAGATATTGAGAAGCACTTGGCTGGTTTCGAAGACGTAGCGCCTGCGCTTGCGGCCGCACAGCAGGAGCGTCTTGCTGTGCCAGTACACGGATGAGATTCGCGAATGTCAGGACAGGACCCGGCCAACTCGCCTCATCTGAAGCGTGTTCTCGGCCGATGGGACTTGGTGCTGTTGTTCGTGGTCGCGGTTTTTAATCTCAATGTAGTCCCAAGCATCGCCGCTAATGGCGGCATTACGGTTTGGCTGTGGATCATTTCACTGATCCTGTTCTTCTGGCCGCAGGGAATCGCTGTGATCGAATTAGCTCATCGTTATCCTGGAGAGGGCGGAGTATATCTTTGGGCTAAGGAAGTATTCGGCGACTTTCACGGCTTCCTCTCCGGCTGGTGCTACTGGACCAACAACATGCTTTATGTGCCGACGGTGATGCTGTATTTCGTCGGCGTCTCAGTTTTTGCGCTTGGCCGCGGCCATCAGTCGCTTGTGGATAACAAAGGCTTCGCGCTGCTGGCGTCCGTAACATTGCTGGCCGTGCTGGTGATTCTGAATATCGTCGGCCTTGGCGTGGGAAAGTGGGTCAACAATCTGGGGGGTGTCGGCAGTGCAGTAGCAGCAGCCACCCTGATTGGACTTGGAATTCTGATCTGGCTGCGCTTCGGCACCACCGTTACAGCCGCCGAGTTTCGGATTCCGGCCAATCCGCGCTTCGTGCTCAATGCCTTCGGCGTGATGTGTTTCGGCCTGGTGGGGCTTGAACTGGCCTCCGTCATGGGCGACGAAATCCAGGATCCGGCGCGGACTTTGCCGGGAGCTGTAGCCTGGGGCGGAATCGTTTCAGGAACGCTCTATATCGGCGTCACGCTCACGCTTCTCGTGGCGATCGGAAAGAACGACATCAGCGTGCTGCAGGGAATCGTGCAGGCGGTCAGCGGGATGGCGCAGAGAATCGGAGCCGGCTGGCTGGTGGCGCCCTTCGCGCTCATGCTGAGCATCTCCATCGCCGGAATCGGCTCCGCGTGGCTGGCGGGCTCGGCGCGCATTCCTTTCGTGGCGGGGCTGGATTCGTATCTGCCGTCTTGGTTGGGACAGATCCATCCACGTTACGCCACGCCATATGCGGCCTTGATTGTGCATGCCACCGTTTCGCTGGTTTTGGTCGTTTTGAACTTCGGAGTTGCCGGAGTGCAGGAAACGTTTCAGAAGCTGCTTTCCCTCGCTGTTGTGCTGCAGCTCATTCCCTTTCTGTATATGTTCGGGGCGTTGCTTAAATTCAGCGCCACCGAGCCGGTCGCGCGGGGCAGGTATGGCAGGGCAACGCTGTTTGCGGCGGGATTGAGTGGCTTTCTAACCACCATTCTTGGAATTGCGCTGGTGTTTTTTCCTTCGCAGCAGATTACGTCGCTGGCTTCTTATGAAGCCTGGATGTTCGGCGGTACAGCATTCTTCATCGGTCTGGCGGCATTTTTCTTTTATGTGTATGGGCGCCGCAAGGTCCGGCAAACGGTTGCGCTTGCGACGAGTCTACGT
>QIAA01000073.1 GCA_003224905.1 Acidobacteriota bacterium | reverse complement strand
CGCAATACGCCGTCAACTTCGATGATCGGTTGAGTGGAAACCGGCTGCTGATAATTTTGCGCATAGTACGAGCTTGGAATGTACCCGCTGCGAATAATTTTGCCCTTGATGATCTCCTCTTTACCGGTGTTGCGCCCAATCACGAACTCGATCGTCTTGCCTTCGTAGAACGAAAGCAGCAACTCCTGCGAAATGGGATCGTTCCGATAATTCTGCTCCAATATTTGCAGCGCGCGCCCCCCTGGATCTCGCAGGATGACGGAATCCGGCTCGAGATGCGCAGTCACGCCTGCGTAGTTCACATGATTGATGCCAGACGTTAACTCCAGCGGCAGGTGTTCGCGCGCGACGAAGAAGTCCTGGTTGTAAATGGTTAGCGCAGGCGCGTTTTCCTCGGCGGCCTTCTCCTCCGCCACTCCCAGCGCACAAAAAGACAACACAATCAGCATCAGTAGCTTCTTCATTCGGTATCCCCTTTTGGTCTAGGCGGGAAGGAGGAGGATTCCCGTTCCTGAGCAAAGAACGTGAGCGCGGGGAAAACTTGCCAGGAAAAACCCGCGTTCCGAAACCCAACAGCAACCCGGGTAACAACTGCTTTTGCCCCGCTATTTTCAGCGAATCACCCGTGCACATAGGTGAAACGGACGGCAGAACTCGGGAGATTACCCGATAGCCACAGCTTGCCCGATAGGAGAAGCTGGCAGCACAACGGAGGTGACTATGAAGCGAGTCATGGGGCGCGGTGCAGCCGTAAGTGCTGAAAAGCCCGGCAGCCGCCCTTTCGAAGATCAAGAAAAATCACTGGATAAAACAATCGAAGATTCCTTTCCTACCAGCGATCCGCCTTCGACGATTCCCGATCCGGGCGCCGATCAAGCGTCACCTGAGAATACGATCAGCGCAATTCAGGATGAACTGGTCCAGGGATTGCCCCCGGGCAGCTGGGCTGCCATTTCCATCGACGAGCGTCGCCTGGTAGGTAAAGGCGCAACTCGGGACGAGGCTAGTGATGAGGCGCAGCGCGCCGGATACAGCAAGATTTCACTGGTTCACGTAGCCGGTGCCCCGAAACCTCCGGGGCAGACGCTGGATATTGCGTCATGAGAGCTTCTTCCAGTCGAAAATTTGGGCAGTCAGCCGGATTTGCCACGCTTGGCAGCAATCTCGCCCTCAATCTGCCGGATGGGGAATCGTATCCTCAGAGTTCCAGTACGTGCGATGTTGCAGCAACCGCTCAAGCTCCGAACGCGCGTGTGCCGTGAGCTTGGCGGCATAGCTTTTGGCAGATTCCTGATGTTCGGGCGAGAGCTGCGCCACTCGCATCGTAAGGAGTGGAGCATCCTGCTCCAGCATTCGGAGCAGCCTTTGTGCCCGGTCAATCCGGGTCTGAAGGGTGAGCATAAGGAAATGATTGCGGGCGCTCCGCGCCGCGGCAAGTTGCAAAGTGGGTACGGGCAGATTGTTGATTATTGATTGTCGATTGTTGAATTCAAAAATCAAAATTCAACAATCTTCAATTCTTCTGATGTTGCGGTTTCTCCAGCTTTTGGAACTCCTCAGTGAGCCAGTGGTCCAGTTGAGTATGCATATCCTTGGGCATCTCAGTAAACCGCAGTCCGGCATGGCCGGCTCCGTCTAACCAGGCAATATGCGCTCTCGGCTGAAGAGGGGTGGCTGCCCCAGGCATACTGAAAACGACTCTCGAAATGCCACCCTTCGGCAATTTGCCGCGAAAATAGATTGCCATCCCACCTTCGCTCAGGTTCGTCGCCGTCGCCTTGAATTCCTTTTCTCCGAAGACAAGTGTTACCGGTATTTCAACCGGCTGCCGGAAATAGCGCCGCCTTTCGCGAAGCATGAAGTTAATTGCAGCGCTGAAGCAGCGCATGGCATTGAGACCAGACAACGGTTTTTGCAGCACAAAATTCGCGCCCAATTCGAAGGCTTTATGAGTGGTGGTTTGTCGGTTGAGGATAGCGAATGCGACTGAACTCTTATTGCTCGACTCTTTGCGCATGGCACTGAGCACTTCCAAGCCACCCTGCAGGTCGTCGCAATCGATAATGATGGCGTCGAACTTTTCTGACGAGATAATCTCAGCCCCTGATTTCGCTCCACGGCACACTTCGAGGTCGATGGACAATTTCTCCAAAGTTGGCCTGAGGACACGAATAACCTCTGGGTCGCGACTGAGAAGAAGCGATTCCAGCTGCATGGCAGCTTGATGGTAGCCGCCGCATTTGTGCACACGAAAGTAACCGAGGTAACGACTAATTGTGACTGTTTTTTATTTGGAAATTCCGAACTGAAAGCTGCAAACTACCCGCGTGCGCAAGATCGTATATCTCTCGCTTGGCTCCAATCTGGGTGATCGAGTCGCCAACTTGAATGAAGCTATATCCCGACTGGCTAGGTTCGGCGAGGTACAGGCAATTTCGTCCTTCTATGAAACCGAACCAGTCGAGTACACTGCCCAACCTTGGTTTCTGAATTGTGCAGTCAAGCTCGACACCGAGAAGATGCCCAAGCAACTGCTTGCCGCCGTTCTGGACCTTGAACAGCAGATGGGGCGCCGTCGCACGCAACAGAAAGGTCCGCGCACAGTCGATATCGATATTCTTCTGTTCGGGAATTCAATTATCGAAGCTAAGAATCTGGTCGTGCCTCATCCTGCGCTGCATCAGCGCCGTTTCGTCCTGGAGCCGATGGTCGAGATCGCGCCCGAAGCACGTCATCCCGTCTTCAAGCGAACCATGCGCGAGTTGCGGGACGCGTTGCCGGCCGGGCAAACGGTGAGGCGAAGGGAAATGCAGAAGTAAGTAATGTAGAAGTAACAACTGCAGGCCTTGGTAGCAAGAGCGTAAACGCGAGTCTCACTTCTTCATTCTTACTTCTGCATTCTGCAGTTAAGGCACAATAATGCTGCTCTGCGCTTCGTGCGGCGCGACCAGCGAAGAATCCTTCTCCGGAAACTGCGCGAACAGAAAATCAATGAACGCTCGCGACTTCGGCCGTCCCGAGGTACGCCCGTGAGCCATCCGAACCAGGAATACCAGGGCGCGCAGTACTTCTGAATCCCGCAGTCGAACGTATCCCATGTGCTTCTGTTCCGCCTCACGATATTCTTTGATTAGCTTCTGCACTTCGGCCGCGATCGCCTGCTGTCCAATGCCAGCCACGGGAAGCTCGTAATGCAGTCCTGAGTTGACCAGAGTTTCATAGCTCTTGGTCAGCGACGTCAGAGCCGCAATCAGGTCACGGTCGGCGAGAGAACGATCGCCGCGAGCAGATTTCGCCAGCGCGTAACTCAATCCCATGATCAAGTGCTCGCGCTCGTAGAGGAACTGGTCAGTGACTTCGACTTGCAGAAAAAGCGAAGCCTGGTCCAAATCCTGTATCGGACGAGGCTTTTCATGCTCTCGGGCCTGCTGAAGATAGACGCAGTCCGCGGGGCAATCGAGCGTAACCTCGCGCTGTTCGCCGCAGCACTGCGGGCAGATGCGGCCATGCACCGCCGGGCAGAAGCGTTTTTCCTTACGTTTCTCGCAGATCGCACAACTCACAGGATGTGAACTCCTGAAACATTATGCCACGTGGATAGCATCCGTCTTGGCCGGCGTGTTCCTGCGAAGAGGGCGTAAATGGGCCATTTTGAAACTACAGCTTGCTTGGAAAGCGGTGTTTAGCCGCTTTTCCGGGGCCAGCGTGAAAAAATCCGCATAAAATGCGGGTGAAACACTACTTTTCCACAGCAAGCTCTGATATAAGTAGCTGCCACCATCGGCAAATCCAAGTTTTGACTCACAGGAGGCTTCATGGCTTCAGGCATGACGAAAACCCAACTTGTGCGCCATCTGGCAGAGAAAGTTGGGGTCAACAACAAGACAGCAGCTACGTTTCTTGAACACCTCGCCGACACCGCTGTGAAAGAGACCAAGAAGAACGGTCTGTTCGTAGTGCCCGGGCTGGGGCGTTTGAAAAAGGTTCACCGCAAAGCACGTATGGGACGCAATCCCCAGACCGGAGAGCCCATTCAGATCAAGGCCAAGACTACGGCAAAGTTCTATTTGGCGAAATCGACTAAGGACGCGATCGCGCCCAAGAAAGCATAAGGGCATTCTGCGATTCGAAGGATAAAAGGCCGGCTGAAATGCCGGCCTTACCTTGTTGGGAGTAATGCTTCGGATAAACGCCGGACTCTACGGCTTGTCACTGTATTCGTTCTTCACGACCTCCCCGCCCTTCATCACAAACCTCACCCGCTCGAGCGTCGTGACATCCTGAAGAGGATCGCCATCTACAGCGATTAGGTCCGCCCATTTTCCGCCCGCCACTACTCCCGTCTTATCCGACCACCCGAGCAGATCAGCCGCATTGACGGTAGCCGCCTGGATCGCCTGCAGCGGAGTCAGGCCCAACTTAACCATGACCGCAAATTCATGCGCGTTCAGTCCGTGCGGATAAACGGCGGCGTCCGTACCGAACGCAACTCTGACGCCACCGGCAAAAGCGTGAGCGATGTTCTTGCGCGCCGCCGGCATCACTTCTTTGGCCTTCACCAATAGAAAATCGGGCACGTGGTTCTCAGCCGCGTGTTCCATAAACCAGTCTGCCAGATAAAGTGTCGGTACGAGATATGTCCCATTTTTCTTCATCTCGGCAATCGCAGCATCATCGATGTAGGAAGCATGCTCGATGGAATCCACTCCCGCCTGCGAAGCCCAGAGAATGCCTTGTGCTCCGTGCGCATGGGCGGCGACTTTGCGGCCCAATCGGTGCGCGTCCGCCACAATCGCCTTCATTTCTTCCAGCGTGTACTGCGAAGCTTGCGGGTTATCACCTTTTGAGAGTACGCCGCCGGTAGCGCAGATCTTGATCAGATCAGCGCCGTATTTGATGACTTCACGAACCTTATGCTGCACGCCTGCCACGCCATCGGCCACTCCTTCAGCGCTGACGTGGTATTCGAAAGGCAGCAGATTTTCGTCGCAGTGTCCGCCGGTGATGCCAAGGGCTGGCCCGCTCACCAGCATGCGCGGACCCGGAATATCTCCAGCATTGATCGCATCGCGTAAGGCAACATCACTGTAGCCTTCAGCGCCCACATTTCGCACGGCAGTAAAGCCGGCCTCCAAAGTCATGCGCGCATTGTGGGCGCCTTTGAGGGTGGCTCGTGGCACCGAAATCCCAAGGCTCTGATATCCGATATCGCGCGGATCACCCGTCAGGTGCGTGTGCGCGTCAATAAGACCTGGAAGCACAGTGGCATTGGGAAACTCAAGTGTGCGATCCCCTGGGGATCGCCTGACCTCCGACATCGGCCCCACACTGACGATCTTGTCGCTCTCGATCACGATTGCCCGGTCGGAGCTGGTCCTGCCGGTCTTCACATCCAGCAGTCTTGCTGCGTGCAGAACAGTTCGGTTCGGTTTAACAGCTGATTCCTGAGCGCGTGCAGGGCTGAAGAGCACGCTAGTCAACACAAGGGACACAACCACAGAGAAGAATGGGAGTTTCATTGCGTTTGAAAGGTATAACCTTTGGACCTAATCAACCGCTGCAACTCCACATCATTTCTGCCGCCGGCCATCCAAGCCCCACTGCAGCCCAGCGTCGGACGCGTAGAAAATCAGGAAAAGCAATAAGAGCGGCAGGTGATCTAGTTCCGCTCCGAAGTAGCGCCAGATCGGCACGCTATGCCCCGGTTCCCACCAGGTCGCCAACGTAAGACTCAACATGTGCAGAACACCAAGCACTGAGGCCGCACGGACCCACAATCCCAGCAGAAGCGAGAGTCCGATGAACATTTCCACCACACCCACGAAATAGCCAAAGAAAGTGGCGTGCGGCAAAACCACATCGGCAAGGAAAGGTCGGTAGAAACTTACTGCACCGTTCTGAATGAAATCCTGCAAATACTGCTGGAACCCGCCGTGTGCGAACCCGGAGCTGAACAGTTTGTACTCGCCAAAGAGAAGAAAGAATATAGACGTGGCGATGCGTGCCACAGCGATAGTCTTGGGCAGGGCAGAGGCGGAGTTCCTTGCCATTCAGGTTGCTGTATTGTAACGCTGCTGGAGCGACTCACGCCGCCCTGAACCTCAGAGGATACTCGGGCGCTATCGGCAACTAGCCGCCCGGCCCATCATTGGCCACGTACTGTTCCAGGGAATCGAGTTCTTGGCTGAGATCATCGATTCGCCACTGCAGCACATTGCGGATCGAGAGCATCCCTAAGAGACGCCCGTCCGGATCCACGATGGGAAGGTGCCGGAAATGCCGATCGATCATGGTGGCAAGGGCTTCACCGGGCCGCGTGGCGAGGGTGGCCAACTCGACCGGAGTGGTCATCAAGTCCCGAACCGGCGTGTCGTGCGGATCTCGGCTGCTCAATGCCAATTTGCGTAGCACATCGCGTTCGGTAAAGATCCCGGCTACTCGACGTTCTGCGTCAAGCACAGCTACGGCGCCCACGCGCCGGTCCAGCATAAGGTGAATCGCGTCAGCCGCGCTGGCTTCAACTGGAACTGCAGCCGCTTCCAAATCACAGAGTTCCAGAACACTCATAATGACCTCCTAGCAAAGTTCACCCAACCGGGAGCGTCGACGCAAGCAAATAAGAGCGGAGATTCGGGCATTATGAACCGCATGGAGCGTTTGTCAAGGGCATTAGGGACAAAAATCATGGATAGTTCCACCCAGAAGCCGTTTTTGGCCCAGACCGATCATTTAGTCTCGTTCTTGAACACGCTCCCATCCTTCATTACGAACCGTACGTTTTGCAGGACCTTGATATCGGGAAGCGGATCACCGTTTACTGCAACGATATCAGCGAATGCGCCTGGAGCAACCACACCGATCTCACCCGCCCTGTCCAGCATCTCAGCCGCCCGTGAGGTCGCGCTCTTGATAGCATCGGCAGGAGACATCCCAAGCTCGACCATTTTTGAAAATTCCTCGGCAATCGGCTCAGTCCAGAGAATCCCACCCATGTCGGTCCCAAAAACGATCTTCACTCCTGCTTTCAATGCCTTTTGAAATGATGGCCCGTGAACCTCGGCGCGCTTGCGGTCGCGCTTCCCGGCGTCCGTGTTCTCTGGAGCCCAGGCGGTGAAGTAAGCCCAGATTGTCGGGCAATACCAGGTTCCCTGCTTCAACATTTGTTGAATGGCGGCGTCATCGAGATCAAGCCCGTGCTCAATGGAATCGCAACCGCCGTCCAGGGCGCGGTGCAGGCCGATGCCGCTGTATGCGTGGCAGGCGACTTTCTTTCCCCAGCCGTGGGTTTCGTCAACGATGGCTTTCAGTTCCTCGACCGTAAGCGTCGGTTGCGAAACCAGTTCGCCGTTCTTGCCGACCCACGAGCGGTGCGTCATGTAGACCTTGATCCAGTCAGCGCCGTGATCGAGTTGCTGCCTCGCCGCTTTGCGCGCCTCGACCGGACCATCCACGATCTGCGCCCCCTTCGGCATCTCAAGCTCGGGAGCGTAGCCTTCCAGCGGGTAACCACCGGTGGTTGAAATCGCGCGCGTCGCGACGAACAGCCGCGGACCAGGAATGTAGCCCGCCTCAATGGCCTGCTTTATCTCCACATCGCCATAACCGGCGCCCTCGGTTTCGAGATCACGCAGCGTCGTGAATCCCTGCTCCAAGGCGCGTCGCACCGATACAGTTGCGCGTGCGGCCCGCAAGGCAATCCCCTGCCTGAGAATGTTGTCGTCGTACCCGCCTTGGGAGGGCTCTTCACCTTGTAAAAAAATATGTGTGTGAGAATCGATCAGCCCGGGAAGCACCGTGGCTTTTGAAAGATCGATTACATTCGCGCCACCAGGAATCCTGGTTGACCCTGCATCCGAAACGCTGTGGATACGATTGCCGCGGATCACAATCACTTGATCATGTCGCGGCTGATCGGACTTGCCGTCAATCAGCGTGCCTGCGCGGATTACAGTGATCTGCTGTGCCGGAGTCTGGGACGATGCTGCGATGGTCAGGCAAACACCGAAGAAGCAACTGGCGAGATTGCGCATGTCCACCTCTTTGGACTGGGTGGGCATAATACATCAGTTCGTCACAACCGCACAGCGAGACTGGGTCGCAACTCAAGGTCGGCGAACAAAGTGGAAGCAAGACATGGCTCCAGCCACGCAGTGGCGGTATGTGAAAGCTCGGTACGGTAGTACTGGGTGGCGAACGTGGAATGAAGCGACTCCCGACCGCTGTCTGTCTCATAGCTGCTGGACCGGTTGCAAAGTGGAACGAAGCCGGCGCACAACGCAGCCGCGAAGCGGCGCAAGAATGCAGCCCAGGGCGCGAGCCCTGGGTCGTAAGTGGGACAGGAGCCAGCCCTGCAGGGGCGAAAGAGAAGTTACGGCACAGATCCGACAGGCACGGCACAGAAGCTACGACTCAGCCCCTGGCAGCTAGCCGGAAACACGACTGACTCAATGTCTTGTCAGAGCGGCAGATCGGTCATGCCCACGTAATGTCATCGTCTCCACGCAGTCGCCGGAGCTCGATCGGCGGCCGAGCGGGTATGTCGAGCATGGGGCCGAGAAGCGCATCCAGAGTTTCCACCCAGGAAAGGTCAGTCGAAAATACGCCTGCGAAATTGTGAGCGACTGCCTTCGCTACTTCCTTCAGCGATAGCCTCTTGCCGCGTTCCTTCTCCATCGAAGTCACTGATCGTGACGTAATTCCACACGGCACAATCAGATCGAAGTAGCTGAGATCGGTATTCACATTCAGCGCGAAACCGTGCGATGTTACGCCGCGAGAAATGTGGACGCCGATAGCCGCGATCTTGGCCGCCTCGCCGCAGTCGGTCCATACGCCAGTCAACCCTGGAATCTGTTTGGCTGCAATGCCGAAATCGCCGCAGGTCCGGATTAGAACCTCTTCCAGACAGCGAACGTATTCGATGACACCGAGCGTTTTGCGTTTAGGGTCCGGGGATGGGACCCCGCGCAGATCGAAAATCGGATAACCAACCAGTTGGCCCGGGCCATGAAATGTGACATCGCCCCCGCGATCGCATTCGTAAACTTCGACCTGACGCTGAGTGAGAAGTTCCGGCGCCACGAGAATATTTCTGGCCTTGGCATTGCGGCCAAGAGTAATGACCGGAGTGTGCTCAAGCAGCAGCAGTACATCGCCTATCTCGCCATGTTTTCGCAACTCGACCATTCGCCGCTGGAGGTTAAGGCTGGTAGCGTAATCGATGGTGCCCAACTGGAGGATGCAAATCAAAGCTTCTTCCCCGATTTAGACCTAAAACCTACGGAACCACAGGGAACATAGAGGAATAAGATGCTGCTCGCTATGTCTATCGCGCCTGAGGAGGAACCTCCACGTAGGCAGAATAAGTGTGCGGCTCCGGAATTGGCTCGCCGTTTCGGGCCATGCCTTCGAGATGAAAAGCGATTGCTTCTTGCATTTGGCTTTCAACTTCTTCGCGACTCTTGCCAGTGGCGACGCAGCCGTCGAGGTCAGGCGAATAGGCAGAGTAGCCAGACCCGGTTTGTTCGATGACGATTAAGTATTTTTTCATCTCTTGAGACCCGCCTGCTTCAAAATGCTGTTAAGAGTTCCTTGCCCAAGATCGTCTCCAGGTTTGCCAGGAAGGGTAACCAATCCAGGCTTTTTCGGATTCTTGTACTGCCGATGACTCCCACGTGTGCGATCTAGATACCAGCCGTCCTGCTCCAGCATCCTGATTACTTCACGCACCTTCATTTTACGCTGCTGCACTAAATCTTAGGCATTAATCGCCAGTCCGTACACACTATTCGACGCGTCCAGCATTGCCTCCGCCAGGGTCGGATGCGCGTGAATCGTCCACATCAAATCTTCGACGGTTGCTTCCAGTTCCATCGCTGTCACAGCCTCCGCGATCAGTTCCGTCGCCTGCGGCCCGATGATGTGCACCCCCAGAAGCTCCCCATATTTCGCATCGGAGACAATCTTGATGAAGCCTTCATGCTGCCCCACGATCGAAGCACGCGAGTTTGCCGTAAACGGGAACTTGCCGATTTTCACGGTGTGTCCCAGCTCCTTCGCCTTGGCCTCGGTCAGCCCCACGCTGCCGATCTCCGGATGGCAATAAGTGCAGTTGGGAATTTTCTGCAGATCGATCGGCTTATCCTCTTTTCCCGCGATCTTCGACACCGCAACGATCCCCTCCATCGCGCCTACATGAGCTAGTTGAGGAGTACCCAGAACGATGTCCCCGATGGCATAAACGCCGGGTTCATCGGTCTGCATCCATTCATTCGTCTTAATAAACCCACGATCGGACTTGATGCGAGTCTTCTCCACCCCCACGTTTTCAGTATTCGGCTTGCGTCCGACTGCGATCAATATCTTGTCAGCGTCGATCTTCTGCTGCTTGCCATCGGCGGAGAAAGCAACAGAGATTCCAGCCTTTGTTTTCTCAACCTTCTCCACCTTCGCCCCGGTATAAAAATTGATCCCGCGCTTCCGAAAAACCCGTGCCAGTTCCTTGGAAACATCTTCATCCTCGATCGGCACCAGCCGCGGCAACATTTCGAGAATCGTGACTTCCGAATCGAACGACCGGTAGATGGAAGCGAATTCCACCCCCACCGCCCCCGCCCCCACAATCACCAGCGACTTCGGAATTTCGCCGAGCTTCAAAACTTCGATATTGGTCAGGACGCGGTCGCCCGGTTCGACTCCCGGCAGCATGCGCGCCTCTGAACCCGTCGCAATGATTACGTTCTTAGCCTTAATGCTTTTACTCTCGCTTCCCTTGACTTCCAGCGTAAACACCCCGCCCTGCGCCGGGCCAGTCAGCTTGCCAAATCCCCTGACCGTCTCAACTTTGTTCTTTTTCATCAGGAACTCGAGACCCTTGGCGTGTTTGGAGACAATCTTCGACTTCCGCTCCTGCACTGCCGCCCAGTTCAGCTTGCGCCCGTCCACGCCCTCAATCCCGAATTCTTTGGCCTCTTTGAGATGGTCCCAGAGCTCAGCGTTGAAAAGAAGCGCTTTAGTCGGGATGCAGCCCACGTGCAGACACGTCCCGCCGAGCACGTTATCCTTTTCTAACAGCGCTGTTTTCAGACCATACTGCCCCGCACGGATGGCAGCCGTGTAACCGGCCGGACCACTACCAACGATCGCGACATCGTAGATACTTTCAGGCAAGGGATTGCTCCTTACTAATAGGAACAGATGAGTGAGGATAAACGCTCGATTCTAGAACAGCGTACGTGAATGGCAAAGTGAGAGGGATTCACGCGGTTACCGAAGGACCTTTCTTGATCTGCTCTAAGGCGGAAATCAGCATCAAACGAGATATAATATGAGCGAGTTCTGGAGTTTTGATTTTCCTGCCGAGAAGATAACCCGATGTCGATGAAAACCAAGGCCGCAGTACTCGTTTCCTCGATCGCAATCTTGACCTTCATGGTAGTGGGCAGCCTGGACGGTGTGCGCGCCTCCAGCAATGACGGAGCTTACCGCCAGCTAACCGTTTACAGCGAAGTTCTTTCGCGCGTGCGCAGCGAGTACGTGGAAGAGCCGAATATTCCGGTCGTTACTGACGGTGCTCTGCACGGACTGCTCGAATCGCTGGACGCAAACTCCAGCTATCTGTCGCCTCCGGAATACAAGGAATACAAGTCGCACAAGACGGAAGCTCACGGCGATATCGGAGCCACCGTCTCCAAGCGCTTCGGCTATGCCGCTATCATTTCAGTAATTCCCGGCGGCCCGGCGGACAAGGCTGGCGTGCAGTCAGGCGATATTTTCGAGGCGATCGAGACCAAGAGCACCCGCGAGATCTCACTCGCCGAAATTCATAATCTACTTGAGGGCCAGCCAGGTTCCACAGTAACGGTCGCAGTAGTACGCGCCCGGCGCGCCGAGCCGCAGAAGGTGGTCATCACACGCGACGTTGTCAACGTTCCCCTGGTGACTGAGAAGTCGGTTGGTGATGGCATCGCATACATCCACGTGGATGCCTTCACCAAAGGCAAGTCCCAGGAAATCGCGAATAAGATCAAGGCGCTGCAGAAGGCCGGAGCCAAAAAGCTGGTCTTTGATCTGCGCAATTGTTCCGCTGGCGAGGAATCGGAAGGAATTTCAACCGCCAACCTTTTCCTGAACCACGGCACTATTACCTACCTGCAAGGCCAGAAATATCCGCGCGAGGCTTTCAACGCAGACCCGTCAAAGGCCATCACCACTTTGCCTATCGTTGTCCTGGTGAACAAGGGAACGGCTGGGCCGGCCGAAGTAGTGGCTGCAGCAGTATTGGAGAATGCCCGCGGTGACGTCGTCGGCGACAAGACCTTCGGCGATGGCTCGGTGCAGAAAACTATCGAACTGCCGGACGGCTCCGCTCTGATTCTTTCGGTCGCCAAGTACTACTCTCCCGGCGGCAAGGCCATTCAGGATACGGCCGTAACTCCAAACATCGTTGTCGCTGATAACGACGACGATGGAGCAGCCCCCGAGGACGAAGACAACACCGCCCCTCCCGTAGAGGAGAAGAAACAGGTGCCGCAGCAGGATGAGCAACTGAACAAAGCGGTCGAGATATTAAAGAGTCGGGCGAGCTAGAAGCTATCTCACAGATGGTGCCCCCCGAGCGACCGACTGAATATCCGCCACCAGCGCCAGTAGCGTTCTGAGTGTAAACGGCTGTGGTTGTTGAAAAACGGTGCCAGAGGAAGATCTTTTCTTGGCTGCGAGTGACCACAACCGCTAGAGCTTTCTCTGTTCAGCTAAGTCGTTGCCAGTATGGGTCTCGTCGGTTGATTAAGGAAGCGGACCAGTCGCTTGATGTTCTGCACTGCTGCCGCCAGCAAGAACTGCTCACGAACAAACTTCAATCTGC
>QIAA01000248.1 GCA_003224905.1 Acidobacteriota bacterium | reverse complement strand
TACTGCTCGCAGCAGCGCGGTTATCCTGCGATCCCGCTGCGGGAGTACACGCTGGCTGATATCCGCCGTGAATACTTAACCGAAAAATCGTGCGCTCCGCATTGTACGGTTTCCTGTGTGCACCAAGTGTCAATCTTTGATTCCTGGCGTGCCCCGCAAAAACCGGTGACGGCACAGGCAAGTGCTCTGGTGCAGCTCCAATAACGCTTTCCTAAACACTTGTTTCATTGTCCGTATTTAGTAGCGAGGTAATGCGCAACTTCGTCGCGCAGCCCGCCGTAATCGGCGTGAATGGTGCTGCGAAGAGCAGTTTCGGTGGAACTCCCCTCGCCAAGCCTTTGCAGAATTCGTTGCACGTCGCTGATGCCATACGTCTCGTTGATGTATTCGACCACGGCCAGCGATTCGTCGTAGGCGAGAACCGCCTGCTGCGGCGTAAGACGGATGAAGCTGGATTCCAGTATGTTGAAGGGTAGGTCGGCATGGTCTTGGAAGATCCGCGAGAGTCTGGAACCCCGCGAGGAAAGTGTTTTTGGCTCTAAAACCTGGGCGATGCCTTCGTTCAGCCACTGCGGGCAACGGCCCACTGAAATCTGATTGATGAAGGAATGCGCAAGTTCATGCTTCAGCACTCGAGCCAGGGTGGGCGTCACCGACTCCACGCCACTGATGGGGATGCGCAATTTGCCGTCATTCATCGCGCTCACCCAATCAGGAGACTGGGTAACGTCAAAAAATGTGGTTTCTGTGTAGAGCACTACAGCAATAGCGCTTCGCGGCGCAACCCCAAGCTGCCGTACGAGGTCGTCGTAGTCGGAATCGAGTACGCTGATGAGCTCTCGGCGAAAGCTTTCGGATGTATCCTTGCCCTCATAGCGCAACGTAAAATGACCGCTCTCCCGCTGTGAGAAATCGCTTTCCGCGTGCTCCTCCCGCTCGGCTTTTTCAAGGTACTTCTGAACACGGGCATCTGGGCGGAGTGCCAGCGAGCGCTTCCATGCATCAATGGCTTCGCGATTATGATCGACGGCGAACTGCGCGTACCCGAGGACCGCCAGAGTGTCCGGCGAATGTGGAGCGAGACGCACGGCGCGCTGTGCATAGGACAATGCTTCGGGGGCGTTGCCGGTGCGCACTAGCAGCGTGGCGTAATAATTAAGAATCGTGGGATTTTGCGGGCTGAAGCGTAACGCTGATTCAAAGTAGGATCGTGCCTTGGCGAAATTTGCGTTCTCCATTTCGCGGTTGGCGGCGACAAAGTATCCCGAGGCGGTGGTGGAAGCATTTCCTTCGCTTTCCAGCATGCGCAGCGCATCCGGATCAACACGATCATCGCGAATAACCCTCTCAATCAAGTCAGATCCATACTGGAGATCAGCAGCCGGAGCGAAGTCCATGGCTTGTGCCTGAACCCTGGTACTCTCTTGAGAAGGAACAGCCTGCGGGGGCGTCCCCGCTGCTTCGACACGGTCAACCACCGACATGGGAATAGCGTAAGAGCTTTCGCCCACTTCATACTCAAGATGTGTGCCATTCTGCCGAACCTGGTCCGCCCAGATGGAGCGACCATTTTTCAGGTGGATGACTTCCGCTGAACTGTAAAGAGACAGAGCGGCAAAACACAGCAGAGGCGTGACAATTGGCCGCATCAGGGCGCATTCTAGCAATGCAGCGAATCCGGCCACAGTGACAAAAGTAATCGGGGAACTAAGACGCAAATGGGGATCGCGAGGGTTCACCTCGGCGCTGGTCCTAGGCTCGCTCCTATTCTTCGCGCAAAGTACGCGATCCAGGTCCCAAAGCTCCGGGGCCGAAGCCACCCCTGGAGCAGAGAGGGCAGCCGAGTCGCTGTATTTACAGCTCCGCAGCGTGGCACTGGACAACTCTCGCGTCTACAAGGTTCGAGACGTCGCTTTCGATCGAGCTGCGTTTCACATCACTCTGGACGATGGCACCATCGCTTTTACGGAAGATGTCGCCGGACACGTGACTGGCGCATTTTTTGAAGGAGAGGGGGAGGTTTTGCTATCGCCTCCGAACCAGGTGGAGCGGGCATCCATGGCGTTGTTCACAGGGGCTGCAATTTTAGAGGAGAAGTTCCTCACCGCTTACTTTCGTTTTAATGACAGTACGTTCGCCGAGCTGCAGCCCTCGCTTCGCCCCACAGACGAAGGAGAACAATTTGCGTCACAGTGGAATCAGACGGCACGCAATCTGGCGGAAGTAGATGCGCTGCGACTGCTCGTCACTTTCAGTCGTGACTTGCCAACGGCCGAGCCGTTTACTGCTGCTAAGAATCAGGATCAGGTGCTACACGCGAGGGTATTCGGGCGCAAGCTTGGGGCGTTCGATATCTATTACGACTCTACTGCGAAGGAACAGATCTGGGCCGGACAGCTGAAGAGAGTCGAAGGGGAGGGCTATTACGACGTCTGGACCTCCTTCTCCCTCAATCAACGGCTGCCCCCAATCGGGAGTTCAGGTGACAACAGCTTTGGGCCCACCGCAGCTGACGCGATCAATATTTCGGACTACCGAATACAAGCAGAAGTCAGCCCCCCGACAGAAATGCGAGTGGATGCATTGTTACAGCTTGAAGTCAAAGCAGGAGGGCAGCGCACATTACTTTTTGAGTTATCGAGGTACATGAACATCGAACAGATCCAGGCCGAGACACAGGCACTGGAGTTTATCCACAATCAGGCCGTGGAGGGCACGCAACTCGCGCGCCGCGGCAACGATCTGGTGGCCGTAGTCTTTCCGCGTGTGCTGCGGTCGGGAGAGAAATTGAACCTGCATTTCAAATACTCAGGTGAGGTGCTCTCGGAAGCGGGCGGAGGACTGATGTACGTGGGGGCGCGGGGCACATGGTACCCAAACCGCGGGTTAGGGATGTCAAACTTCGATTTGGAATTCCGCTACCCGGCTGGGTGGATGCTGGTAGCGACCGGAAAGCGGGTGGATTCGCCGCGCCTGGACATCAGCGCGGCAACGGGCCTTACGCAAGGCGAGCAAGTGGGACGGTGGATATCAGAACGCCCGATTCCTCTCGCTGGATTCAATCTGGGCAAATACTCACGTGTAGTTGCGCATGCCGGGAAAGTCTCAGTAGAAACGTACGCGAGTTCGGGGGTTGAACGTAGCTTCCCGAGAGGTTCGATAGAGGCCACTGAGCTCCAACCGCTAGTTCCGCCGGGTTTGCGGCCGCTGCCTCGCACCATGACTGTTGTAACGCCATCGCCCTCTCCCGCGCGGAATGCACAAACCGTTGCCGATACATCAGCACGCGCCATCGAATTCTTTGCGGAGCGTTTCGGACCGTTTCCCTACGCGAATCTGGCCCTCACACAAATGCCCGGTGAGGTCAGTCAGGGGTGGCCATCACTGATTTATCTATCGAGCTTCTCGTTTCTCACTCCGACCGAAAGAACTCAGCTGCACATGAGTCCGGTTGTTAAGATCCTGAGCAGCGCGGTGATTGCGCACGAGACCGCGCATCAATGGTGGGGGGATCTGATCAGCTGGAGCAGTTATCGTGACCAGTGGATTGTGGAAGGGCTATCGAATTACAGCTCCTTGATGCTCTTGCAGTCGCAAGACCCGATGGGGTTTCGAATAGTAATGGA
>QIAA01000158.1 GCA_003224905.1 Acidobacteriota bacterium | reverse complement strand
GATGTGCTTGTGAACAACAACGCGGATCTGATTGTCGTCAGAAGCATTCACGGTTACAGTGCCACGATCGTTTACAACCCGCAGGCTGGCTCCGGCAGGGAAGTCCTGCTGAAGTTGATCATCAAAGTCGTATTTGTGCCCGAACGAGAAGTCGCCGTCGTCCCAATTGATTTCGTCCCGCAACTCATCCCAGTTGAATTGGGAGGCTTTGGTTGCCGCCAAACCACTAACGATCAGAACGACCAACAGGAACACCCCCCCAGCGCCAATTCCCGCTGCACGCCTGCCCTCCCGTTGCGCCTGGCGGTATTCAAGCAGCTTTACCACACCCCAAAGAATGATCAGCGCCGGCCAGAAATGCGCAAAGAGTTGTCCAAGCCGCCACCAGGGCAGGACTCCAATGTTCCCCAGCAGAAACACGATGCCGATCACGATGAGAACCAGTGGTCCCGCGAATGACCGCCGTCTCGGATAAACCGGAGGAGTTGGAGCAGGGCTACCCATTGATCACCTCGCTCGGCGGTGGCTGTACTTCGCCGCTGACTGGTCCCGCAGGTGGTTCTCCGCCGCTCAAGGGCGGCGGCCCGCCTGGCGCGTTACTACGCAGAACCTTGGTCAAGCCAATCACAACCAGCAGCAGGGGCCAGGTCCGCCCGAACCTTGCGACGTGCGCGTTCTGAAGCAGAAACAAAAATCCCAGCGTAATCAGCACAGCCGGCCCGGTAAGATTCTGGCACCGATACCCGCCCCGCGGAGGCACGTTACCAACCAGCCCTGTGCGGCGCGCCAGGAGCCACCCTCCAATGCCGATCAGGATCAGCGGCCACAGACGATCCATGTTGAAGAACCAAAGCCCCATGGTGTGCAGCAGGAACAGCACGCCCAGCCCGATCAGCACAAAAGCCCCAGTGGGCACTTTGCTGGTGTCGATTCCTTCTCCTGCTCCAAATGCTCTGCCTAGTCCGAAAGGATCGGGAGCGGGCTGCCCGGCCTGGATCGCATGTGCCGAGCGAACGGCGTCAATGATCTGGTATATGTAAAAGGCGCTCAGAGCAATTCCGAGAACCGGCGCGAAATCCCCGTCCCCAGAAGAAAGCCCCCATACGCAGGCAACAAAAATAACCAGGTGCGCAAAGCCCTTCGCATATTGCCCGTTGTAAACGGCCCCGACTCCGAAGGGAAAGAATCCGGCCAAAACGCCGGCCAGAGCGGGATTCGGTCCACCTCCACCTCTTGCGGTGCCGGCAACCCCCGGAGGCGGCGGTGATGGCGGCGGTTGTACTCCCTCGAGTCGTGCCGCGAGGCAGCTCTCGCAATAAATCACTCCGTGAACGGAGCGGGTGCAGTTCGCGCACAGAGCTTTGCCGCAAGTGCGGCAGTACGCCGTAGCGGGAACATTGTTGTGTGTGGCGCAGTTCATGCAATCCTCCTGTAAATGGTCAGCATCACTACAGGCGGATCATTCGGGAGACCGGCCAGCACCGGCTGGTCTGGTCCCTGGCTGTAATTACGTTCTTGTCGCTGTTCAGGTTGTCCACTGGTATTGTTCTTGTGCTCCTTATTCTGCGGCTGGGAAGCCGGTTCGGCGGGCGTGGTGGCTCGTTTGAACTCCCTCACGCGTGATTCAATTTCGTACACCAGACGAATATTTTCGTAGTACTTCACTACTCTGCCGCTGGTTTCGTAGTAAGTGCGCTTGATCGCGGCCGGGCGCAGATCCAAGTGCCGCAGATCAGTGAGCTTGACTCCGGCCAGGCTCAGGGTGACAGACAATGAGAAAAACGCCATTCCGAATGACATCGCGAACCGAGGCTGCCGCGCGACGGCGAAAACCGGCGAAAACACTGGCCGCATCCACCCCCGAACCGCAGCCGCCCAGGAAACTTGCTGTCCGCTCTTGGCCCGAGCCGTGTCGCGCCCACCGGTGGCGACAAGAATGTTATGGACCAGATTGGCCGGCGGCTCAATTTCTCCGAGTGACTTCAGCCAGCGCCGTCCGGCGTCGGCTTCCGAATAAAGAGGCCCGCAAACTGTACAGACCCGCGCATGCGCTTGAAAGCTCTCCGACTTGTCTCCGGTCAAAAGTCCGTCCAGAGCATCGCTGAGAAGAGCGTCAAACTCCGCGCACTGCATGTTGTTTCTGCCCTCGACTGGCATCACATCACCTGCCTATATGTACGTTGCAGCAGGCGCGCAAGTTCCGCACGCCCGCGATTGATCCGCGATTTCACAGTTCCCTCAGGCACTTTCAAAACGGTGGCAATCTCTCGGTAATCCATGTCTTGCAGGTCGCGCAGAATCACTGCTTCGCGCAGTTCGGGAGAGAGTTTCTGCAATGCGCGATGCACAAATTCTCCGGCCTCGCGGCTCTGCGACCGCATGTCCGCAGGCGTTGTCTTGTCCTGAATCTGTTGACCGAGCGGCATCGCATCCTCGTTTTCTGAAGGCGATGCATCCAGCGAGTCCGTCACGCGATCCTGTTTGCTCTTGCGGAAATGATCGACGAGGAGGTTACGGGTAATCGTGGTTACCCACGTCATGAACGCTCCTCGTTCGACATCGTAGGAACTCAGCGTGCGATAGACCTTAATGAAGACCTCCTGCGTTAGATCCTGGGCATCGTCTGCTGATCGGGCAAAACGAAAGCAGATGTTGTAGATCCTGCGATGATATTGCTGCACGATTTGCTCCCACGCCGCAGCGTCGCCTGCCTTGCAGCGACGGACCAGCCTCCCAACCGCCTGGGCATCGTCCAACCCGCACTCCCTGGAACTCCTGGGTTCTCAGCTAGCCTAGGCATCGCCTGGGCATAACCCCACAGTTGTTATACGTTTTTGTGATCCCAAAAGTTCGCCACAAATTCGCTCCAGAGACACACATGGTAGCAGGGTGCATTTGGAAGCGAACAAAAAACGAATATTGGATTTTCCCGGCCGCTTTGAGTTGCGGACTACTCGCTGGTGAAGTAATCCACTGCGACTGGGTTCTCAAACAGCGAGTAGTCTCGCGTCACAACAGTAATTCCACTGTCTGTAACGAAATATCGCTGGCGGTCGGCTTCAGGGTCGTAGCCGATGGTAGTTCCCTCCGGAATGTGCACGTCGCGATCGATAATCGCCTTGCGAACGTGGCAGTGCCGCCCGATGTTCACATGAGAGAACAGAATGCAGTCGTCGACCTCGCTGTAGGAGTTCACTCGGACGTCAGGAGAAAGAATGGAATTCTTCACCGTGCTTCCTGAGACAATGCAGCCCGAAGAAACAATCGAGTCGAGGGCAGTGCCCATGCGTCCGCGCTCAGCAAACACAAACTTGGCTGGCGGATACTGCCGCTGATGAGTACGGATGGGCCAGTGCTCGTCATAGAGGTTGAAAACCGGCGAAACCGCCACGATATCCATGTTGGCTTCGTAATACGCCTCCAGCGTGCCGACGTCGCGCCAGTAGAGCGCTTCTTTCTGGTTTTCATCGATGAAGTCGTAAGCGTATACGCGGTAGTCGTCCACCATCTTAGGAAGAATATCTTTGCCGAAATCGTGGCTCGAGCCGGGATCCTCCGCGTTCTTCAGCAGCACTGGGATGAGCACATCGGTGTTGAAGAGATAGACTCCCATAGAAGCCGGGACCTTATCCGGATTCGAAGGCGAGCGCAACTCCGTTTGTTTTGGCTTCTCCTGAAATCCAATTACCCGGTGATCACGGTCCATAGCCACGACGCCGAAGCGGGAGACTTCTGACGGGTCGATCTGAATCGTCGCCAGAGTTACATCCGCGCCAGAATCGTTGTGCTGGCGCAGCATCAGTCCGTAGTTCATCTTGTAAATGTGATCGCCGGAAAGAATCAGCACATGCCTGGGCTGCTCAGACCCGATGGAGTAGATGTTCTGGTAAACCGCATCGGCTGTTCCCTGATACCAGCTCTCGCTGACCCGCTTCATGGGTGGCAGCACTTCGATGAACTCCCCCATCTCGCGCCCCACAATGTTCCATCCTTCGCGAATGTGGCGATTCAATGAAAGCGCCTTATATTGGGTAAGGATATAAACCCGACGCAGGTCAGAGTTGACGCAATTGGATAGCGTGACGTCGATGATCCGGTAGATGCCGCCGAAGGTCACGGCAGGCTTGGCGCGGTCGCGGGTCAGTGGATAGAGCCGCTCGCCTGCTCCTCCCGCCAACAGGACTCCGAGGGTATCTTTCATTGCAGGTCGCGACTGATATTAACCGCAGGCTTCAGAATAAACCAGATCAGCAGCCCCCAGTGCTGAGGCCATTCAAAAAACACAAGATACTAGCACACACCCGGATAAGTCGATCCCGAGCGGTCGCAGTCTCGTGTGCCCAGCAGCAGAACTCCTAACCGGGCAAGAGTTAAGTTCAACAACGAACAGTACTCTAAATTTTCACAGTTGCGCCAATGCCACTCCTCGGCGAAGATGCAACTATCGTCCCCAAAATGCCGCGTCAATCCGAAGCCACCAATGGGCGGCAGCTCTCTGCGTCGGCCGCCAAGTTGCGACTGTTGAAACGCCTCCGCTGCACTCTGAAATACGAGAAGAAGGCCTGGGCACTGGGTGCGCATCTCATCGCCGGGGTCGATGAGGTCGGTCGCGGTTCACTCTTCGGGCCGGTGGTCGCGGCCGCCGTGATCCTGGATCCCGCTTATCGGATTCGCGGCCTGCGCGATTCGAAGCTTCTGCTTCCTGAACGGCGCGAGGTTCTGGCGCAACGCATCCGAGAGCATGCTGTCGCCTATGCAATCGCCGCCGTCGATGCAGCCCGCATCGATCAGATCAATATCTACCAAGCCTCGCGCGTAGCCATGAGGGAAGCCGTCTCACGCTTGCAACCGCTCCCTGATCATCTCTTGATTGACGCGTTGCGTCTCGATTGCGAACTGCCGCAGCAACCGATCATTCACGGCGACGCCCTTTCAGCTTCTATTGCCGCCGCATCCATCCTGGCCAAAGTCGAGCGAGACCGCTTAGTCACCGAGTGGGATCCGGTATTTCCTCTTTACCGCCTTGCCTCGAACAAGGGATACAGTACGCCTCATCACCTGGCTGCTTTGCGCGAGCATGGGCCTTCGCCGCTCCATCGCCAATCATTTGCCCCAGTGTGGAAGGCGCCGGTACCGCAGGAAGTCCTCGCGTTCATGTTGCAGGGAGGAGCAGAAGGACCGAATCTTAAGCCAGAGCCTCTGGAACTGGGTGAACCGGCTTAACCCTTTCCCAACTCAGACGTATTCCCGCTCGATTAGTCGCCGCTCTTGATATCGCTGGAACGCCTTGCGTTGGTCTTCAAACCCGAACAGAGAACGAAACCCGGAGCCCCGGAAGGTGTGGGCCATCATCTGCCGAGCGTGCCGCACAACAAACCAGGGGTCGTGACGAAACGCGGCGGGCATGTGCCGGACCTTCATCCAGCGTTCGGCCTTCCAACGCTGGAACTCGACTTCTTCCGCTGAAAGATGCCGAGTTCGCACGACAGCCGTAGTGCCATCATATTCTTCCAGGTTTTCGTTTATGACCAATCCCTGCGTTCGGAAATCTGTGGTCATGGGCGTGCGCGGATATGGCGTCGGGTGCTGAATGTAGGGCCAATCCACGTAGCGGCGCGCAAACTCGAGATTGGCTTCAATGGCTTCGAAGGTGTCGTCAGGATTTCCGACGATCAGACCGCCCACCACATACATCTTGTTCCGGTGCAGATGTTCGATGGCTTTAACCGTGGCGTTTCCAACGGTGCGTCCGTTTGCGCGTTCCGTATTCTTGGCCCTGGCCCGTAAGAATTGCAGATCACTGTCTAAAATGTTTTCAATGCCAAGAAAAACGTAGCGAAATCCCGTCTGGTGCATTAGCGGCGCCAAAGTCTCGCCCTCGGCGGCGATGGGCGCTGTCATAGCCTGCACAAAGTAGTCGAGCCCGTTTAGCCCCGCTTCGATAATCGCGCGGCAAAGTGCCTCAAAACGGCGGATATTCAGCGTGATGTTGTCATCGACCAGAAAGATCGTGCGGGCGCCGTGATCCCGCGCATCGCGAATATCGGCCAGCACGCGATCGAAGGAATAGGTGTGGAAGTTTCGTCCGCGCATCTCGATGATCGAACAAAAACTGCAATCGTAGGTGCAGCCACGGGAAGTCTCGACCACGTCCACTTGCCGACCCAGGAGAGTGTAGCCTTGGAGGACTCGTGCATCCCGATTGGGCAAGCGTATTTCCCCGTCTTCAAGCCCGTGTACTGGCCGCTCAGGATTGTGCCGCCAATGAGTGCCGTCCCGATAGGAAAGACCGCAAATGCGCTCGAATCCACTCTGTTTTTCAAGTGCACGCACCAGGTCACGAAAGGTAAGCTCGCCTTCGCCACGCACAATGTAATCCACATTCGTGTGGCTGTACGCCTCTGGAGCCAGGCTGGGGTCGTAACCGCCGAGAACGATTTTTGCTGCCGGGTTGAGCGCGCGCACCAACTCGACGATTCGCACAGCAGTACGGCGCTGAAACGTCATTACGGAAAGCCCGACTACGTCAGGATCAAACTCGTGCATTAGACGAGTGACGGTGTCGCGAACCCGGCGCTGCACCAGAATCAGATCGGCGATTGCCACGCGGTGGTGAGAGTCAACGTTCCCTGCCAAAGAGCTAAGGGCGCCGTTCGGCATGCGGACAGCGATCGCAGGCATGTGCTCGAAGGAGTCGGGCATGGAGAGCAAGAGAAGGTTCATGAATCGCTGCTCCGCCTCTTGACCACAGTAACCTGGATCGGAATGACCCGAAACATTCTAGTCTCTCGCGCACCATGTGGACCCGCAAGATAAAATCCAATCATGCTCCGCATGCTGGTCATTACCGCGCATCCGGATGATGAAGCCGGGAACTTCGGCGGCTCGTTATGTCTGTATCATGATCGCGGCGTGGAGACCTGTGTTCTATGCCTTACTCCCGGCCAGGCAGCCACACATCGTGGCGGCGCGCGGAGCGATCAGGAATTAGCCTTAATCCGCAGACAGGAATTCGCCGCTTCATGCGAAATACTCAAGGTGTCGCGTGGCGTTGTGCTCGACTATCCCGATGGACACCTGCATCGCCAGGATCTCTACCGTGTAGTCTGTGCTTTGGTTCTTCACATCCGACAGTTCCGTCCTGACGTCATGCTCACCTTCGGCCCAGACGGAGGCGTCACCGCCCACACCGATCACGCCATGGCGTCTGTGTTCACGAATCTCGCGTTTCACTGGGCCGGACACAGCAATCGCTTTACCGAGCAACTGCACGGTCAGATTACGCCGCATCGGACTCAAAAGCTGTATCACGCCACCGCGAATTTCAACCTCCCCGGCCGCCAGCCCGTCACAGCGTCGCCGCCGACCACAGTCATCGAGATTGGGGAATATCTGGAGACAAAGATCGCTGCTTTCAGAGCGCACAAGTCGCAATCGCCGCTATGGCCGATTTTCGAAGATCACGTGCGCAAGCGGGAGAAAAAAGAGCTGTTTCACCTGGAGGCTAGCCTGAACTCCGTGCCAATGAATAGGGAAACGGATCTGTTTCAAGGCGTGAGTGGAGCCTAGCAGCTACAAAAACTAAAGCTAGCTGACTGTCGAGTGCCAAACGACTAATTGCTAGGCTATGATTTTCCCGTGCCTCCCCACTCTGATCGCGGCAATCTGATCACCTTTGAAGGCCTGGATGGCTGCGGTAAAAGCACGCAGATCGAGCGGCTTGCCGCCGTTCTTATCCAGCAGTCCGTGCCTGTACTCGTGACACGCGAACCTGGCGGCACACCCACCGGAGAAAAAATCCGTCAAGTGCTCCTCGACAGCTCCACCCATGGCCTTTCTCCAATGGCCGAACTGGCGCTCATGTTCGCCGCCCGGGCGCAGCATATTAGTTCAGTCATCCAGCCAGCACTAGCTGAGGGGAGGATTGTGCTGTGCGATCGCTTTACGGATTCCACCGAAGCTTACCAGGGGGGAGGGCGCAAGCTGGGTAGTGATCCAGTTCTGGCTCTGCACAGGATTCTGTGTGGTGACTTGCAGCCTTCTCTCACAATTCTGATGGACTCGGACGCAACTGCAAGCGTGGAACGCGCTCGGAGGCGTAACCGAAGCCGCGCAACACCGAGCGGCACACCCAATGACGAAAACCGCTTTGAGCAGGAGAACCGTGCCTTTTTCGAGCGGGTGCGAAATGCCTATTTAGTCATCGCCGCGCGCGAGCCTCACCGGGTTGTAGTGGTGGACGCCCGCGGCCCGGCCGAAGCAACTCACCAGCAGATAATTCAGGTCGTTCAACGTAAACTGAAATTGGCGGCGAATACGACCTGAGAAGAACTCATGGGCTTCTCCGATTTTCACGGTAACGAAGATGTTGTCCGGCGCCTGCGTGACATGCTGGCGCGCAACCGCTTTCCCCATGCCGTGATCCTCGCCGGGCCGGCAGGTTCGGGCAAATACACACTCTCGTTGATGCTCGCCCAGGCCATGAACTGCCTGACTTCGCCGATAATCGCGGGCTTGCCCGATTTCTGCGGAAAGTGCTCTAACTGCCTCCGTATAAGCGAGGCGCTGGATTTGCCCTCACGCTGCACCGAAGCGGTCGAAGCGCGAGAAGCCCTGCGCGAAACTGACAAGAAGGAAACGCGCATCTTCGTGCAGACGCACCCAGACGTGCTGGTCATCCCACCCGATCCGCCGCAGATGATGATCAAAGTCGATCAGGTGCGCCGGGTGATCGGAACGATCTACTTTCGCCCCGCAGACGCCAGAGAGCGCGTCTATATCTTTACCGCTTCTGCTTTCATGAGAGAAGCAGCCAATTCCCTGTTGAAAGTGCTGGAGGAACCGCCTGAGTTCGCCACCATCTTTATTTTGACTGAGAATGCCGGTGAACTGTTATCCACTATTCGCTCGCGTTCCATCGTGATTCCACTCGCTGCTCTAAGTCCCCCAGAGATCGAGAAATATCTCGCAAAACATCGCCCCGAGTGGAATGCCAGGCAGCGAGCCCTTGTTGCCCGCCTGGCGCAAGGAGCAGTAGGCCGTGCACGCAATTTTGATCTACCCGGCTATACCGCTGCTCGTGCCCAGGCGCTCACAATCCTCCGCTCGGCTCTGCTCGCAGCAGATCACAGCGAGCTTTTCAAAGTCACGGAAACAATCCGGCCTGGAGCCGAGGGCAGAGAAAGAATGGACACGCTCCTCAGCACCATGTACTCCCTTTTGCAGGACCTCATGTTCCTTAATTCCGGTACGCCCGAACTTGTCCGCAACACCGACATCGCTGCCGAGTTAAACAAACTGGCCGAGTCGGCTGATCTGGCATGGATCGCCAAAGCAGCGGAGGGTCTGGGCGATGTCGAACGTGGCATGAGGCGTAACCTGCTGCGCTCCCTCTCGCTCGATGCCTTTGCCGCCGCCATGGAAAGATGATTCAGTCAGCGGACCAATCCCCAAAGTGATTGGACAGGCGCAACTTGGCGTTGTCAGAAATGGACTCATGTGCTAGGGTATGTGCAATTCACGCCTTAATCGTACCCACATTCCAGCAGCGCGTGTTGTGGCCCGCGAAAATGAGGTAGCGCCATGAAAGATGCAACCGATTCCATTCCAACCGAGCGGCCGCAGGAACGGGATGGCTTTGCAAACCGTAAACTGATCCGCCCTTTTCTCAATCGCAACGATCACAATCACAATCACTCAGCAGCGCCCATGGGAGAACGCCGCGAGCGTCCGGAACGAGGGGACCGTAACGGCGGTCGTAATGACCGTTCGGGCGGCGGCAGAAAACCTAACCCGCCGGACCAGACCAACGCCGAGAATTTTTATTATCAGAAACAGATGCAGTCGAGAACCCCGATGGTACTCGTGTTGCGCGACGGAGAAGAAGTCCACGGCGTCATTGAATGGTATGACCGCGCCTGCCTCAAAGTAAACCGCAGCAGCGGCCCCAATCTGATGATCTACAAGCCTGCGATCAAATACATGTATAAGGAAGGCGAGAACATCAGGAAGTAGCCTACGCTCTAGACGGCCAGCATTAAGATTTTCTGTCGAGAATCCGGTGCGCGCGCACCTTACCGCGTTCCCGTCAGATTACCCTTCCTTTTCCGCCCGTACGGGATTCATGCTCGATCCAATACCATTGGATCGGGCTGCCTGAAGCCCCGCAGCGCTGGTGTGCCCCAGTCTGTCGCGTTCTGTGCGAAGGGACGGGACGGACACCCCGTACCCCAAACTTCCACGGACCGTCTTCCACCTCTCACTGATTTTCCATTTCGCAACAAGTCCGAGGCGACGAACGTGCCGATCGGCAATCGCAACTACGAGGGCTGGCGAATGCGTACTTGCAACAACTGTAACTGAAGCTTGCGCCCACCCTGCCGATATTCACAGTATCCCTGAGGAGCACCATGCTTTCGCGCACACACTTGCTTGTTGTTCTTTGCCTCGTAAGCAGCCTATGTGCGCAGGATCTGGAAGGCATTCAGATTCACGGCTTCGCGACGCAGGGCTTCCTGTTCACTTCCAATAATAATTACCTGTCGATGAGATCCAGCCAGGGAAGTTTGCAGTGGACCGATGGCGGAGTCAGCTTGGTTGACTCCCTGAGCGATCACTTGCGAGTGGGAATTCAGTTGCACATGTACCAGCTTGGAGACTTGGGCGGGCCGAATATTCAAGTGGATTGGGCCTCGGGCGACTACAGGGTCAACGACCATCTCGGCTTTCGCGCAGGCAAGGTAAAGACCGTGACCGGCTTATTCAATGACTCACAGGATGTGGACGCAGTCTACCTCTGGACACTGCTTCCACAGTCCATGTACCCGATCGACAATAAGAGTTTTCTCCTATCGCATCTGGGCGGCGAGGTCTATGGCGATCTGCGGCTAGGTGGGCGAAGGGGAGACATGCAGTACCGCGCATTTGCGGGGCAGGCTAACCTCGACTCGACCGGCGGATACGTCAAGCAGCTTGCTGATCTGGGCCTGGTGTTCACGAATCCGCCGGGTGGCCGGACCTACGGTGGCGATCTGCGCTGGGTAGCCCCTTGGAATGCGTTCACCATGGGATCGAGTGCCCGCGTGCAGGCAGTAGATGGGACGGCGCCCGCAGGAAGGTTACACGTCCCGCCCGTTGTCATTACATCCCACTACGTGCAATTCAACCATAAAAAATATTATGCCGCGGTCGAATACCGCAGGGAGCCGATCAATCCGACGATAATCATTGGGCAAACCGTCATCCATTCCCCGGCGGATCAGCATGTCTGGTACGTCATGGGCAGCTATGACATTTCGAAGCGGCTTCAGTTGGGCAGCTATTACAGTCATTACATCAACGCGGCGGCAGACTCTTCCTTGCCTAACAATTACTCAAAGGACTGGGATCTGTCAGGTCGCTGGAATTTCAACGATTATTTTTACGCCAAGCTGGAAGGCCACTTCCTCCACGGAACCGCACTCGGCTACTACACCAGCACAAATCCGGGCGGTCTGAAGCCAAGGTCGAATATGTTGGCCGCCAGGATCGGGTTCAGTTTCTAATGAGGACCCTGGGCAAAACTCGTTGGCTGCTGCTCCTGTTGACTCTCGCTGCATTCGAGCGGCGCGAGCCCAGGATGTGATAATAGTCGCCAATCCGGAAATGCGGGTTTCTGTGATCACCCCTGAGGACTTACGAGCCATTTACACTGGCGCGCGCTCGCAACTTCCGGACGGCTCCCACGTTTTACCCGTCACTCTGAAGGGTGGCCCTGCGCATGAGGTCTTCCTGATGAATTATGTTAAGGAGACTCCTGACCAGTTTCGCACCGCCTGGCGCAAAGCCGTGTTCACCGGACAGGGCGCCATGCCTCGCGCTTTCGAGTCCGAAGCTGCGCTGCTGCAGTTCGTTGCCTCCACCCCAGGGGCGCTAGGATACGTAAGTCGGGTTGTCCCCGGGGATAAAGTGAAACCCCTGTCCGTCCTGCCGCCACCCCATTGATCTGCTCCTTCGGGTACTCCGGGTCTAGCCGTTGCCAGACCTGGAATTTCCTATTACGAGGACCGGCCCACTCGCCGCCCTTTAGCCACTGGCCCAGGTCCACCGATTTCCCTTGACCTCACTCCTCGACTTGCCCCATAAAGGTATGTAGTAGATTCATTTGGAAGTCTATTTCGTTGCCGCTAAGTCTCACGTTTTCTAGATTTTGCCCGCAACTTCTTTCTTTCCAAAGATTTTGCTCATGTTCTCCCGCTAAATCAGTGATTCCAAAAGATCAGGAGGGGAAGGGGGATACCTCTTTTTAGGATCAACCTTGGCGAATAAGCACCAGCAGTTCATCAGTGTTTTTCGCGGCGGTCAGCTACAGCCAGGCGCAATTCAGTTTGAGAGAAATTTCAGGCGCTCGCCTTATCCGCCAGCGGCAGAGTCTCGGCGCCGTTCTTTGCGTCCAGCTCCAGCTGCTCCTGGCCGCTGAGTGCGGTGACCCGGCCGCGATAGGTCTTGAGATGTTTTTGTGCGGTGTCGAAGGCTTCCTGGGCTTTGTTCAGGCTTTTGCCGACGTTTTCAAATTGGTTCTGGAAGTAATCGAACGACTTTTGTGCTTTGGCCAGCTCCAGCCGGCTCTTTTCGAAACGGCTTGCGACTTCATACCACTTGTGAACCAGAGCGATGGTTTGCAGAGTCATCAACAGCGTGTTTGGTGAGACCGGAAACACATGCTGCTGGTTCAGCCAGTCCGCCAGGTCACGGTTGCGGATGGCTTCCATATAGAGTGTTTCGCTTGGCAAATACATCAGAGCGATGTCGGTGGTTCCGTGTTCCGGCTGAATATAGGCTTTAATTCGCTTCGTCTCGGCCTTCATCACGCGAACAAATTCGTGGCGCGCATCTTCGATCTCAGCCTCGTCGCTGCTTTCAAATAACGCCAGCACCTGCTCGCGGGGAAACTTGGCATCAATCGGCAGCCGGCGATCCGGAAATTGAATGACAGCATCGGCGCGTCCGCCATCCGGTAGCGAGCCTTGGATTTCGAACATGTGTGCCGGCAAAAAGTCGGCCAGCAGCCTCTCCAGGCTGGCTTCGCCGAACTGCCCGCGGAGATGCGGCAGCTTCAGCATGTTATTCAGGTCGTTAATCGATTGTCCTATCGCGCCCACTTCGCGCAATTGCTCCTCTGCCGCTTTCAGGTGCTGCTGTACCCGCTCGAACTGCGCGAATCCTTCCTTGATGTTCTGATCCAGCTTTTGCTGTACCTCGCCGGAGATGGCCAGCAGCTTGGCATCGACGCGATCGCGGATGGCATCCAAGCTTTGCGCTGTCTTCAGGTTCAGGCTGTCGAACTCCGCTTTGAGCTGCGAGGTGGTCAGCGCGAGAGAGTTGGTCATTTCCGTACGCGCTTCGCGCAGGTCATCAGTTTGCTCACGCCGTCCGCCGGCCAATTGAGCTTCGACCGAACTTTGGATTTGTGCAAAACCTTGTGACAGGCGATCCGCGACCGCCTGGCGCAGGTCACCCTTGGTGCTCTCTAGCCGCATGGCCATATCGGCAGTAGCGCCAGTGAACCTTTGGGAAAGGGATTCGCGAAGCATTGCCGTTTCCCTGGCAAGTGGAAGCACCTCATTGACTTGCGAGGCTTTTTTGATGTGCCACAACAGTCCAAGAACGAATATCAGAAGTATCAGGTCCAAAAGCGGAACTACGCCCACCAGTAACGTCCCCATCGTAAGGTGTCCACGGTGATTCTAGGGGCTAGGCTGAGCGAAGCAAAGCGGAATTGTTGCTTTATCAGGTGCCGGAGTGATGCCAAGTTCGGCGCCAAATTTATGCCACGCGCGCTTACAGCTTCTCTGGTTATTTTCTTCTTGAACCTGACTCCGCCTGCCACCGCTGCTGATCCGGCTGTGATCTCCACTTCTGTAAAGTACGATTCTCAGGCCGAACGCCAGCTTCTGAGCATGGCTAACCAGGCGCGCGCTCAGGCTGGGCTTTCTCCCCTGCAGATGGATGGGGGATTAACCGAAGCCGCTCGGGCGCACACAGCCGTTCAAGCTTCCCGCGAAAAGCTCTCGCACCAGTTACCGGGAGAGCCCGCATTGGCCCAGCGTCTGGCAGCAAACAGTAATCTGCATCTGGATCGCGGCGGGGAAAACGTGGCGTTCGCGCCCAGCCTGGATCAAGTTCAACGCAGTCTGATGACTTCTCCGCCACACCGCGAAAACCTGCTTAACCCCGCATTCAATGTGGCCGGCTTCGGCGTGGTGCGGCGGGGATACGTTCTCTATGTCACACAGGATTTCGCGCAGGCAAGGCCCACTTACTCCGCGAGCGCTTCTGCTGAAATGATTGCAGATGCCGTAAGTCGAGCCCGCGGGCAGAACAAGCTGCCACGTTTACGGCGATTGAACACCGATGCGGCACAATCGATGGCATGTTCCATGGCAGAGTCGAATTCGCTGAAGACGCCTCTCTCGCACAACATGAAAGATAGCCGTTACGTCCTTCGCTATACGAGCAATCACCCAGAGCAACTGCCGTCCAGCTCTCCGCGAGTAATAGAAGACCGCGGTGTTCGAGCCTTTGCCGTTGGCAGCTGTTACGGCCGCACTCCCACCTATCCCAGTGGTGTGTACTGGGTCGCGTTGACGTTCTATTAAACGGCGAGTGTAACCTCAGTATCGGTTCGACTGACCGGACGGTAAAGAGTGTCGCGCTCGACCGGCTCGCGACCAGCTTCGCGGATGAGTCGGATCAACTCCTGGCGGCGCATCCCCTGGGGCGTGGTGGCGCCCGCATCGTGGTAGATCTTTTCTTCGACGACAGTTCCATCGATATCATCAGCGCCGAAGCGCAGTGAAATCTGTGCAATCTTCGGGGTCATCATCTGCCAGTAGGCTTTGATGTGCGGGAAATTGTCCAGTACCACACGGCTGACTGCGATTTGTTTGATGTCGAGCATGCCGGTGGTCTTGGGCAAATGCTGAAGCGGGGTGTTGTCGGGGTGGAACGCCAAGGGAATGAAGGTCTGGAAGCCGCCGGTTTCATCCTGCAAGGCGCGCAGCTTCAGCAGATGGTCGACCCGATCTTCGTCAGTTTCGATGTGACCATACAACATCGTCGCATTTGACTTCATGCCGAGCTGGTGCGCCAGGCGGGCCGTTTCCAGCCACTGGTCGCCATCAATCTTGTGATCGCAGATGATGTGGCGCACGCGGTCCGCAAAAATTTCAGCACCGCCTCCGGGCAACGAATCCACTCCTGCATCTTTGAGTTGTTGCAGAGTCTCGCGGATCGAAAGCTTTGCCCGCTTGGCCAGATACGCGACTTCCACCATCGTAAAAGCCTTGAGATGCACCTGCGGAAATCGCTCTTTCAGGCCGGAGATCAGATCAAGAAAATACTGAAACGGCAGATCGGGATGCAGCCCGCCGACGATGTGAAACTCGGTGACCGCTTCGCTGTAGCCCGATGCGGCGGTTTCGAATACTTCTTCGAGTGCCATGGTGTAGGCACCCGGAGCATCCGTTTTTCGACCGAAAGCGCAGAGGCGGCAGGCGGCCACGCACACGTTCGTGGGATTGATGTGTCGGTTGACGTTGAAGTAGGTCTTATCGCCATGCATGCGTTCGCGCACGTAATTGGCAAGCCAACCCACGGCAAGAATGTCGCCGCTCTGATAAAGCGTGAGCGCGGCGGCGGCGGATAGTCGCACGCCGGTAATCACCTTTTCCATAATCGGGATTAGCCGCTGATCGTCGGTCGAAAAGGGATGCGTGTGCATTCCTTATGAATCATAACGCACGTCGACAGTCACAAGCCACTTGGCCGCAACGCGAGTTCCCACGCACATTGCACTCTGCAGTGCGCGAAAGATCCATAAAGTCCAGCGCAGACACTGCGCGGGACTGGTGGCCTCACCAGCACATAAACAAGCGAAGCTGCTTATGCGGCAACTCTTGCCCTTAAAGTTCGGAGCCGACATGCCGAAAGAGGGAAAGTAGTTCAGGTCCAGACGAAGAAACGTGGACCTTGGGAGCGCAAATGTTGCAGAAGCCATTCGTGATATTTCACAAAATCGCAGTTTGCTCGCTCGTATGCCTCAGCGTCAGCATTCCCGGCTTGAGCCAGGCCTCGACAAGCGCAACTAGCCAGGAGGACATCAACAAGCAGTTGATGGATCGCATCCACGAACTGGAGAGCGAGGTGAAAGAACTCAAGGAGAAGCAGGCGAGCCCTGCACCTGTTCCGGAGCCCGCCCCGGCTCCGGCCATCGAGACACCGCGGCCACACGTAGTTGCTGATCGGCTGAGACTGCAAATATTCGGCGATGTGGGCTATCAGACGGGCAATCAGAAGGGCACGACCAACAGTTTTCGTATCGGTTCGTTTGACATGTTTATGACGGCGCGAATCTCAGAGCACGTATCCGCACTGGGAGAACTCGTCATCCTGCCCTTCAGCGACAACTTCGTTGAAACCGACCTGGAGCGATTGGAACTGCTGTATAGATACAACGAGTATTTCAACTTTGGTGTTGGCCGCTTCCATACCAGCCTCGGGTACTACAACACCGCCTACCATCATGGGGAATGGTTGCAAACCGCGATTGGCAGACCGCTGATGTTCCGCTTCGATGATGATGGCGGATTTTTGCCGCTGCAGGAAATAGGATTCACAACGAATGGCAAGCTTCCTTCAGGAAAACTCGGCCTCAGCTATGTGGCCGAAATCGGAAACGGCCGGAGACACGTGCTCGACGCCGAACCTGCTCAGAACAGGACGGATAACAATAATGCGAAGGCTTTCAATCTTGCGATCATTTCCCACCCCAGTTGGGTCTCCGGTTTGCAGCTAGGATTTAACTTTTACCACGACCGTATCACCCCGACCGATCCCCCCAATGTGGCGCAAAACATAATGCTGGCCCACGTTGTTTATACCAATTCAAATTATGAGTGGCTGAGCGAAGGCATGCTGATCCGCGATGCCGAGGTCGGCGGGGCAATCTTCCACATGCCGGCGTTTTACACGCAATTCTCGCGAAGATTTCACAGCTATAGGCCTTACGTGCGATATGCGTGGCAAAACGCCAACGACCATGACCCGATTTATGACGGAACCGATGGAACCCCACCTATAGGACGACAAGAGAACTTCGCCGCCGGACTTCGTTATGAGCTGGCGGAGTATGCAGGGGTAAAGCTGCAGTATGACCGCTATGCGAGACGCGGCGAACCTGGCTGGAATCAGGTTGCAACCCAGTTTGCGTTCACCTTCTGAGGTAAGGGCAATGACAATACACGCAAAGTTCGGGTTTCTGGCAGCGGGGATTCTGGCCATGTCTCTGTTACTGGTGGTGCCGGCGGCTGGGGCTGGCGACCCCATCGTCGTGATCGTGAACGGTTCCAATCCGATTGAGAACCTGAGCATGGCTGAGCTGCGCAAGATCTTCTTGTCGGATCGTAGCCGATGGGACAATGGTAAATCTGTGGCACCGATGGTGGTGGCAGCAGGAGCGGCAGAGCGAACAGCGTTCCTTAAAATTGTTTGCGGCATGAATGACTCCGACTTCAACAAATATTTCGTGCAGGCCGCGTTTACCGGCAAGGACGTGACTCCTCCGAAGGAAGTGGGAAGCGGCCGTGAAGTGAAGGCGAATGTGGCGGCGTCAGCAGGAGGCATTGGCTTCATCAAAGCTCTGGAGTTTCACGGCGACGGCAGCGACGGAGGCGTAAAGGCGCTCAAGATTGACGGCCTGACTGCTGCCGATTCCGCTTACAAGCTGAGAATGTAGCGGCCCAGGGAGACCGCAGAGGGATGGCTTTGCAATGGACCATCAAACACAAACTGCTGGGGCTGACCGTTGCCGCACTATTGTTCGTGGCGGCCGTAAGCGGCACGGGCTATTGGGGTATATCGACGGTCAGAGAAGCTGCCGTTGATGTTGCTGCCACCGGGTCGGCAATTCGTAACCATATTGAAGCGGGCGTTTATAACGATCTGACTCGTGCAAACGTTTCCGCGATTTTTACCGCCAAGGGTGACGAACAGCAGAACAAGGCAGAAGAATTCTCCCGCAATTCCAAGCTCCTGAAGGACCGCATCGAGAAGGCGCGGCAGTTCACGGTCAAGACTTCGGATCGGGATGAAGAAAGCCGGCTAGTAGACCAATACCTGAATGCAGGTAATGCTCTGGTCGAAACAATTCTGCACAACCCCGATTCGGCAGCCTCTCACCTTGGTCCATACCTGCAGCTTTATAAAGAGTTGCAGGGCAAACTTGAAAGCACCAGCGATCAATTGCAGAAAGGATCGGACGAAGCCCAGGTCAGCGCTACGAAGCAGGCAGGCGCAGCAACGCGCGCAATGTTCATCATCTGCGGAGTGTCTCTGTTGCTGCTGTTTGTGATCGCGACCCGCATCACGATCGGAATCACGCGCCCGCTGGACGCATTTTCAGCACGCTTCCGGGAGATGGCCGAATCTAATGATCTCAGCGCTCGTGTCGACGACGAGCGCAATGATGAGATTGGCCAATTGGGCAAATACCTAAACCTGTTCGTAGAAAAAATCGGCACTCTGCTCATGGGAGTCGCGCAGATTTCGCAAAACGTAGCCAGCGCAAGCACGGAGATTTCGTCCCTTGCTGGAAAAGGAGCCGAAGGAGCGGAGGTGGAGAAAGACCAGACCGCGCAAGTTGCCACGGCCATGCAGGAAATGACGGCGACTGTGGCGCAGGTCTCGGAGCACTCCAACAAGGCAGCAGACGCGGCGCGCCAGGCCTCCAATACCGCACGCGAGGGCGGGGCGATCGTGGAAGACACACTCGCCAAGATGCGGGGCATTGCGGAAGCTGTAGGCGCTACGGCCAGGAAGGTTGGGGAACTGGGTAAGAGTTCCGATCAGATTGGCCGGATTGTTGCCGTGATCAATGATATCGCGGACCAGACCAATCTTCTGGCGCTCAATGCCGCTATTGAGGCTGCGCGCGCAGGCGAGCAGGGGCGTGGCTTTGCCGTGGTCGCAGATGAAGTGCGAAAGCTGGCCGAGCGTACAACAACAGCAACCAAAGAAATTGCCCAGATGATAAGGACGATTCAAGACGGGACGAAAGCCGCGGTAGGTGCGATGGAACAAGGTACGCGGCAAGTGGAGGATGGAGTTCAATCCACGGCCAAGGCAGGAGACTCGCTGAAACAAATCATCCAGATGGCAGAACACGTGGGCGAAATGATCACCCAGATCGCTACCGCTGCTACACAACAATCCAGCACGACGGAGGAAATCACGCGCAACCTGGATAAAATCTCCAAGCTGGTAACCGAGTCGGCATTGGAGGCGCAAAGCTCGGCTACAGCTTGCCAGGACCTGTCCGCCTTAGCTCTAGATCTGGAGAAGATGGTGGGTAGTTTCAAACTGGATTCGACTGGCGCTGCGCAACCGGAAGCGGCCCAAACTCCCGAGCCTGCGCGAAAGTGGATGACCGCCGCCGCAGGGCGATGACTGTCTCAGCGCCGCAACAGCACGGCAGCAGCGATGAAGAACAGGAACAGCACGGAGATCACGCCGTTCATCGTAAAAAATGCGGCGTTGAGTTTGCTCAGATCGTCGGACGAAACCAACGAGTGCTCGTACGCAAGCAATGCCGCCACCACAACTATCCCAATGAACCCCGGCTTCCCTAGCCCGAACACCACCACCGTATAGATCAGGAAGGCAAGCATGATCACGTGAAAGATGCCTGCCAGCGTGAGGGCACGCGCGATCCCGCAGAATCTTGGAATGGAGTGTAAGCGGGTCGCCAGGTCGAATTCGTAATCCTGGCAGCTGTAGAGCACGTCGAAGCCGCCCACCCAGAACGTCACGGCCGCAGTAAGCAGCAGGATGCGGGGATCGAGGGAGCCGCGCACCGCAATCCACGCGGCCGCCGGAGACATTCCCAACGCAAATCCCAGAATGAGGTGCGACCAGCGGGTGAAACGCTTGGTGTAAGAATAGAGCAGCAGCACCGCGAGCGCTAATGGCGAGAGTGCGAACGCGAGGCGGTTCAACTGCCATGCCGCAAGTGTGAATAATGCCGAGGAGACAATCACGAATGTTATGACGAACCCCGCGCCAATCGTGCCGGCTGGCAAGGCGCGGGTTCGAGTGCGGGGATTGGCGGCGTCGATTCCAACATCAGCCAGACGGTTGAAGGCCATCGCTGCCGAACGCGCCGAGACCATAGCTATAATGATCCAGGTCAGCTGACGAGCGCCAGGCAAGCCATTCGCCGCCAGCAGGGCGCCGCACAACGCGAACGGGAGAGCAAAGACAGAGTGCTCCCACTTGATCATCTCCAGAGTTACGCGCAGGTTCCGCAAGACCGCCACTCACTTTCCTGCTCTTCCGGCGAATTCGGGCTCGGGTTCAAAGGCAGAATCGAGAATTGTCTTTCGCCGCTTTTTGGATCTTAGCCAATTCTGGAAAGATTCCATGTAAATGTAGAAGACAGGGGTGATGTACAGCGTCAGCAGCTGCGAGAAGAGTAGCCCACCAACCACCGCCAGGCCCAATGGCCGGCGCGATTCGGCCCCGGCGCCGAATCCTAATGCAATCGGCAACGTACCCATGAGCGCCGCCATGGTGGTCATCATGATGGGCCGGAATCGCAGCAACGCGCCCTGGTAAATCGCATCCTGGGCGGGTTCGTTGCTCTCGCGCTGCTTTTCGAGCGCAACATCAATCATCATGATGGCGTTTTTCTTCACAATCCCGACCAGCATGATGATTCCGACAAAGGCATAGAGATTAAGTTCGTAATGGAAGAGTAGCAGCGTGAGTAGAGCGCCGAAGCCGGCTGACGGCAAGCCGGAAAGAATCGTCAGAGGATGAATAAAGCTCTCGTACAGAATTCCGAGAACGAGGTAGATCACGAGGATAGCCATAAACAGCAGCAATCCCAAGCCGGTGATAGAAGACTGGAAAGCCTGCGCTGTTCCCTGAAAGCTGGTGCTGACGGTGGCAGGAAGCATTTCCTTGGCGACCTTGCCCACCGCGTTCACCGCATCTCCCAAAGACACCCCGGGGCGCAGATTGAATGAAATCGTGACCGAGGGCAATTGGCCGAGGTGGTTGATTGTCAGTGGGCCGACAGTGCGAGTTAATTTCGCAACGGTGCTCAATGGCACCAATTGTCCACTCGAGGAATGCACGTAAAGCAGCGACAGCGCCGATGGATCCAGCTGGTATTGGCTCTCCAGTTCAGTGATCACCCGATAAGCATTGTTCGGCGCGTAAATCGTCGAAATCTGCCGCTGGCCGTATGCCGTGTAAAGTGCGTCTTCGATCTGATTGGCCGTCACACCGAGAGCTGAAGCCTTATCGCGGTCGATATCTACGTTGATCTGCGGATTTCTGATGAGCAGGTCGCTGGTGACGTCCTGCATCAAATTTCGAAACTGCTGATCGTTGCGCAGCCTGGCTTCAAGTTTCGGGGCGTACTGATACAGCTCGCTGGTGTCAGGCGTTTGTAGGGTGAATTGATACTGGCTCTTGGTGAGCTGGCCACCAATGCGGATAGGGGGCAGCATCTGGGGAAAGGCGTTAATGCCGGTTACAGCGGCCAACTTGGGACGAAGTTCCTGAATAATCTCCTGGGCCGACTTGCGCTCGTTGCGCGGCTTCATGCGGACGAACAAGCGGCCGGCGTTTCCTCCTGCTGCTACTGACATGAAGGAATCCACCCAAGGCTCCTGCATTACGACTCTTGTCAAAGCCAGTTGATGCTGCACCATACTGTCGAAGGAAATGCCCTGCGGCCCCTCGGTAAAAATGAAGATTTGCCCCTGGTCTTCATCCGGCAGGAAGCCTTTTGGTATGGCAATGAAAAGATAAACAGTGGCGACCAAGACGGCAGCCGAGATTGCCATGGTGGCTATCTTGTGGCGCAGCGTCACCCGAAGCGTACGGTCATAGACGGACAGCATCCCATCGAAGATTCGTTCGAAGAAGCTCCATAAACGCCCGTGATGCGCCTCCCCGGATGCCCTCAGAAAGCGGCTGCACAGCATGGGCGTAAGGCTCAGCGAAACTACTCCTGAAACCAGAATCGCAGCGCCGATGGTGACGGCGAATTCATGCAAGAGGCGTCCGAGAATTCCGCTCATGAACAAGACAGGGATAAAGACGGCTGCGAGCGAGAGAGTCATTGAGACAATGGTGAACCCGATCTCGCGAGCACCCTTGAGCGCAGCCTGCATCGGACGCTCACCCATCTCCATGTGGCGGACAATGTTCTCGAGCATCACGATGGCGTCATCGACTACGAAGCCGACCGAAAGCGTGAGCGCCATTAGCGAGAGATTGTCGAGCGAGTACCCTAGCAGATACATAACCGCGAACGTGCCCACGATTGACATGGGCAAGGCCAGGCTGGGAATGGCAGTAGCCGAGAGATTGCGCAGGAAAAGAAAGATGACCAGAATGACCAGTACAAGCGCTAGAAACAACGTGAACTTTACGTCGTTCACTGAGCTGCGGATGGACAGAGACCGATCGTAAAGAGAATCTATGTACACCGAGGGCGGGATTACGGCCCTGAAGCTGGGCATCAACTGCTTGATCGAATCGACTACCTCGACGGTGTTGGTACCCGGCTGGCGCTGAATCGCGAGTACCACGGAGCGGCGCAATCCTTTGGAGTCGTAGAACCAGTTCGCGGTCTTGTCCACCTCCACTCCGTCTTCTACGCTGCCCAACTCTCCCAGCCGCACCGGTGCCCCGTTGCGATAAGTTACGATCAGCGGCGCATAATCAGCGGCCTTGGTCAACTGCCCATTTGCCTGAACCGTAAACGCCTGATGCGTGCCGTACAGAATTCCCGTTGGCAGATTGACGTTGCCGGCTTGAATCGCATTTGAGACTTCATCAATCCCTACCTGCCGGCTCGCCAGAGCCTTGGGATCGAGCTTGACGTGAACGGCATATTTCTGCGCGCCAAAAACACTGACTTGCGCCACCCCACTGACCATCGATATGCGCTGCGCCATTAGCGTTTCGGCATATTCGTCTACGTCAGAGAGCCGCATCGTGGGAGAACTAAGCGCTAAATACAAAATCGGCTGGTCCGCGGGATTTACCTTCTGATACGACGGTGGGCTAGGGAGATTCTGCGGCAGATCGCGGGCTGCTTTCGCGATCATCGACTGGACGTCCTGCGCTGCCGCATCCAAGCTACGACTGAGATTGAACTGCAGCGTGATCTGAGTTGAGCCCTGTGAACTCGACGAGGACATCGAATCGAGGCCGGCAATCGTCGAGAACTGCTTTTCGAGTGGCATGGCCACGGCGGAGGCCATGGTGTCCGGGTTCGCGCCGGGCAAATTCGCCGAGACCAGGATTGTAGGAAAGTCAACGTTGGGCAGATCGCTGACCGGAAGCAAGCGGTAGCCCATTACCCCGAACAGCAGAATGCCAAGCATGATCAGCGTGGTCATGACCGGTCGTCGAATGAAGAGCTCGGCAATGTTCATGCTTCACTCTCCCTTCACTCGCTCGGGTGCTGAGGTCTGCGTGTTCTTCGATGGACTTGGTTGCTGCGCAGGCGCAAGCGGGGCCGCCGTTTCCTTGAGCTGCACTTTTGCGCCAGGAACAAGCCGCAGCTGCCCGTCAGTTACCACCCGTTCACCCGCGGTGAGTCCTTTATCGATAACAGCTTGCCCGTCGGAGCTGCGGTTCAGAACCACGGAACGGGCGTCCACTGTCATATCTGGCTTGACTACGTAAACAAACTGGCCTTGCTGGCCGTTCTGCAGGGCTTGCGAGGGGACAACGATCGCATTCGGCTGCTGCGCCAGAGTGAGTGCAACGTCGACGAACTGTCCCGGCCAGAGACGGCGGTCACGATTGGCGAATTCGGCTTTCAGTTTAATCGTGCCGGTTGCCTGATCGACTGTGTTGTCGATGAAGTTCAGGTAGCCGGTAACCGGGCCGGCGTTGTCGTTTGGAATGAACGCGTGCACTTGAAGTTTGGCACGGCTGGAATACCGCTTAATGTCCGCCAGGTTCTGCTCGGGCACCGTGAAGCTAACGTAGATCGGTTGAATCTGGTTGATGCTCACCAGAAAGGGCGTATCGTTTGCCTTGATCATGTTGCCGCGATGAATCAGCAGCGGCCCGGTGTGGCCGTTGATCGGCGAATAGATGGAGCAATAAATGAGCTGCACGCGCGCGTTTTCCACGGCGGCGCGGTCAGCCAGGACAGCCGAATCGAGCGCATCGGCATTGGACTGCATCCTGTCATATTCTTCTTTCGAAACTACGCCGGATTTGTATAACGCTTCATAACGCGTCGCCTGCGCTTTCGCGTTCGTCGCCTGGGCTTGATCTCTGGCGAGGGTTCCTTCCGCTTGCTTCAGCGCCGCCTCGAAAGGGCGCTTGTCCAATGTGAATATCAGCTGGCCCTTTTTAACGTCGTCGCCTTCTTTAAAGAAAACGCCAGTAAGCTCGCCCGTGATCTGGGTTTTTACAGAGACGTTCGAATACGCTTCAACCCCGCCAATCGCTTTGATTTGCAGCGGAACAGTTTTCTGCGCCACGGCAGCCGTCATGACCGGCACCGGGGCAGGCACCGGTGCCGCCGCCTTGGTGCCGCCACACGAGGAAAGCGCAATCGATGCGGCGATCACGCACGTCGCGCATAACTCCGACAATGCTCTCTCAGCAATCCCCATCTTTACCTGGTGTGTTGCTGCGCCTGAGAACGCTTCTGATTCTGCTGCTCCGAACCGGCCAGTCCCTCGCTTGCATTGCACATCCCGTCAAGCCAGAGCCGGGCAACAGTGTCACTCACTTGTTGGACGGAAAAATCCTGGTAACGTTTCCCGCCAAAGAGCTCTTGCACCCACGAGTGGTAAATCACCATGCCCAGAAAACTGCGCGCTGCAAGCAGCGGATCTAGCGGCTGAAACCGGCCTTCCGCAATTCGCTTCTGAACGAACTCAGCTAGGACTTCGTAGCACTCAGCCACGTACATTCGAAAGAAGCGGTGCGAGAGTCTATGATTTTCGAGCGCTGTGTAAAGCAAAAGACGGGAGAGGGTTTGGTCTGTGGCTCGTCTCTCCAGAATCTCTGATGCCACATTCGACAGCAGCTCGAAGTCCGTGCCGGCGCGCGCCAGACGTTCGCGCATCCGCTGCGCTGGCCCGGCAGCACGGATTTTCCGTTCAATCACCGCCCAGTACAGTTCCTCTTTTGCAGGGAAATGGCGGAAAATGAGCGCCTCGGTAACCCCGCTATGCTCCGCGATCTGCCGCGTCGTGGTGCCCTGAAATCCCTGATCGGCAAAGAGCCGGGTAGCAACTTCCAGGATCTGCTCTTTTCGATTCGCGGCCGAAAACCGTACTTGAGTAGTCGCCATGTCTCTATTTGCCAAGTAAGTGAATACTTACTTATAAACGAAGGCAGCAAACCCCGTCAATAAACTGGAAGCACTAGGTACAACTGAACCCGATCATCTACCATGACCACACCCGTGAGCTTGTTCGCGGATAAATTCAGTAGCTTTCCCGCGGTGAAAATGCATCCTAAGACATCAGCAATCTAGAGCGGAGGATAACTATGAGGAGAGTTCTATATTCACTGATAGCAATTGCTGGGATTTCCGCGCTTTGCCTGGCGCAGGATCCGGCTGCGCCACAAACTGGCGCCGCTGCGCCCCAGGGCACGACTCAAGCGGCTGGAAATCAGGCAGGCGCCCCGAATCAAATTGCGGCAGGCACAGTCATTCCAGCCGAACTGTCGAAGTCGGTTGATGCGAAGAAGAGCAAGTCGGGCGACAAAGTCGAAGCCAAGACCGCTATGGACTTGCTCTCCCATGGACAGATCGTGATTCCTCGAAATACCAAAATCGTGGGCCACATCACCGATGCCAAGGCGCATAGTAAAGAATCGCCCGATTCGAAAGTAGAAATTGCCTTCGACCGGATGCTTATGAAGGATGGCCGCGAGCTCCCCTTCCAGGCAGTGATTCAGGCCATAGGCAAGCCAGAGCAATCGGCTTCCGGAGGCGGCAATGAGCCAATGTCTGAAAACCCGGGTGCAATGCCCGCTCCTGGCGGCCCTGCAACTGGTGGTGGCGGCGGCATGGGAGCACCGGGGCGGCCGACTTCGTCGCAACCGACAAGTCCCACCTACGGCGCGGGAGACACAAGCCGTTCCGATCAGAGCACGCCCAGATCGCCAGCAGGCCCGCTCAGTCCTGGTAGTCAGGGAGTTGTCGGAATGCCGGGATTGTCGCTTTCGACTTCAGCACAAGGATCAACCATCAGCTCGGAGAAGGAAAATGTGCATCTGGATGGCGGGACACAGTTGATTCTGCGTGCGACTGGTAAGTAGTTTAAACATCTGACAAAAAGAAAAGGCAGCGCGCAGCTGCCTTTTCTTTGACGCGAACTCAACTAGATAAACATTTCGTCCTGCGGCACGGTTACCGCTTCACGGTGCCTTCGCTTGCTGCCGAAAAATGCCTCCACTCCAACCGAAAGACCGCGCATCAGGCCCGAAAGCTGACGAACCGGCGAGACCACGGTCTTATGCACAATCTCGGAGGTTTCCTCGACTTTATCCATAGTCCGGCTAAGCAAGTCATCAGCGCGAATGACCTGCAGCCGCGTGCGATCGATCACGTCATTTACGGTGGCGTCGAGCCGCTCTACCTGGCTCCGGATAGTTCTGGAGATGTCACTGCTGTTCGTGACCAGCGTGTCGATTTTAGGCCGCAAGTCGACGAGCATGGAGTGAACCGTTTCTGCCGTGGGCAGCACTTTCGTCCTTACCTCGGTGGTCAGCGCCTCCATGCGTGCGCCGCTCTTGCGCACCGCCAGGTACATCGCCACCAGAATTCCTGCCTGCAGCACTACCGCCGCCGCCGTCACAGCAATCGAAATCGTAAGCAAGTTTTCCATGGTCTAACTCCGCGCGACACACCATTTGGCGCCGCGGAGCATCCGGACTATACGTTCTTTGAACCGCTGCCTTCGCTGCTAGTGGTCTCCTGGTACGCTTGCCGTCCCGCCTCATAGGCGGAGCGGAACTGCTCCTTCTGCTGCTTCAGTACTTCGCGTCCTTTGTCCACCCAGTCGGAAGCCTGTTCGCGAGCGTCGCGGGTTCGATTGCGAACGTACTCTCGTCCCTCTTCAGCTTTGTTGCGCAGCGTTTCCCGAGTCTCGCTTCCAGACCGTGGAGCGTACAAAATGCCCACGACTGCGCCCAGGCCCAACCCTCCGAGAAACCACAGCAAACTATTACCGTCTCTATCAGACACGTGAAGCCTCCTACGATAATGCTAATCAGTCGGATGGTAGCACCCGCTGTGGCGAATTACAATTCAGCGCGCCATTACTGGCTCTTCACCCGCAAGGCGTCACGACTTGATGAAACCTGCGCGCAAGCGAGACAATGTGAACCGCAAAACGGGGACGTCTGTGTCCGACAGAAAATACAAGCAGCGCGGATACCAGGACCGCGGGGATGAACCGCAGAAGAGACCGTCATCGGAACGGCCGGTAAAGGAAGATACATTCGGGCCCAGGCCGATTCAAATGCCGGGCACGCGGACGGTTTCAAGATGCGCGCAATGCGGAACCGTGCTCCAGCCGACCGATGATCTATCGGCGCGATGCGCCAAGTGTGGCTTCGAATTGCACTCTTGCAAGCAGTGCACGTACTTTGATCCGTCCAACCGTTTCGAATGCATGCAGCCCATTCCGGAGCGGGTCGCGCGCAAAGATCAGGCAAATCAGTGCACCTTCTACTCGATGCGCGTCATGATTGAGAAGGAGACTTCCACTCCGGGCGCCCGCGTGCAGGATGCGCGGACCGCATTTGAGAATCTCTTCAAGAAATGAAGCCGCCTAAGGTTTTTGAGTAGGCCGCAACAGTACTTCACTGGCAAAGGACTGTGGGGCTTGCGTGACCAGCATCGCGACTACGTGCGCAACATCCTCCGGTCGCAGCATTTTATTCTTGTCTTTGCCTTCATGTGGACTTAGGCTCGTGTCCACTGATCCCGGGCAAACTACTGAGACTCGAATGTTGTGACTTCGCAGCTCCTCGGCTACTGAATAGCTCAGTCCGTTCAATCCCCATTTTGACGCGGCATATGCCGCGCCATTTGGGAGCGCATTTTTTCCCGCCAGAGAGGAGATATTGATGATGTGCCCGCCTCGGTTGCGAATCATCATGGGCGCAAAGCTGCGGATACAGTAATAGACGCCACGCAGGTTCGTATTCAAAACCGCGTCCCACGATTGCGGAGGCATGGTATGCAGCGGCCCCCCGAATCCGCCTATTCCAGCGTTGTTCACCAGAATATCGACTCGGCCGGGATCCCGCTCCACCTGCGCGGCGAGCTTCTCGACCGATGACAGATCGGACACGTCGCACTCCATGACGACGGTATTTGCATGATCTTTCTTGATCTCTGCTGCCGTCGCATCTAACGGTGCACGCGTTCGTCCGCAAAGCACGACAGTGGCGCCGAGGCCTGCCAGCTTGCGGGCTATGGCCGCGCCAATACCGCGTCCAGCGCCTGTAACTGCTGCTACCTGTCCCTTGAGCGCATTGGTGGTTACTTCGGGCATCTTGAGACCTCGCGCCTGGCTTGCTCTACGGCCCCAAAAACCATCCGCCGGGGCTGCGGTATGCATCTTACAAGAGAGGGGCAATGTGCTTGGCTAAAGCATGCTTGCCTTAGGCGGTGTACATACTTATAATCCGGCTCACCGGAAATGCCTGTTGTCGCCTTCTTGATGGAACGAAATGGCGTAAAGGTTTTCCGGCGCCTGTTTACGTGAGCTTTGCAGCTCATGTTCTAAGAGATGAACCCGGGTAGGCTGGCTTGGGTAGTCCTGGGTACGATGTGCGTCGCTGATTTCCCATAAAGTTGAAGGAGCCACCGCATGAAGACGATTTTCGTAGCCCTTATGCTTGGGGCAGTAGCATTCGGGCAGCAGCCAACCGCACCACAGTCGCAAGCACCAGGACAACCGGCAGCGTCCCAGGCCCAACCGCAGCAGCCAGGTCAAGCACAGCCGCAGCAGAAAAAGGAGATCAAAGATCCTGCGGAGTACAACGCCTACCTCGGTGCCGTGCAGCAGCAGGACGTCAATGCCAAAATCAGCGGCCTGGAAGCCTTTCTCACCCAGTACCCCAACAGTGTAATGAAGCAGGATGCGCTGGAGTTGCTGATGGGCTCGTATCAACAGGCAGGCAATCAGCAGAAGATGATGGACACCGCGCAGAAGCTTCTCACCGCTGATCCGAATAACATAAGGGCGCTGGCGCTGCTTTCGTACACATTGAGAACGTCAATTCAGGGAGGCGCTCCCAACGCCCAGCAGCTGATACCACAATTAAGGCAATACGGAGAGAAGGGTCTGCAGGCGCTTCCTAACTTCAACAAGCCCGAAGGAACGTCGGATGCTGATTTCGAGAAGTTAAAGAACCAGATGTCGGGCATCTTCAACGCTGCAATTGGACTAGCAGCCCTGCAAACCAAGGACTACCCAGCGGCAACCAAGGGCCTGCGCGCCGCGGTGGATCAGAACCCCACGGATTTTAGCCTCGTCTACCCTTTGGCTCTGGCGTATCTGCAATCCACCCCACCGGATTCGATCAACGGAATCTGGTACGCTGGACGCGCGGCAGTAGTGGCGCCGACTCCTCAGTATCAGCAGCAGATCGAAAAGTACGCCAAGAATCAGTACACCAGGTATCACGGCAGCGACGAGGGTTGGACGGATGTTTTCGCACAGGCCAAAGCCAGCCCGACGCCACCGGCGAACTTTGCCATCAAACCAGCTCCTACTCCGGCTGAGCAGGCTGCTGCTCTAGTCAACGGTAAAACTCCCGATGACATCAAGAAACTGAGCTTTGCTGAGTGGGAACTCGTGCTCTCGGCAGGCGCGCAGCCCGATCAAGACAAGGTTTGGACTCTGATCAAGGGCGTTCCCCTACAAATGGAAGGACAAGTCATTAAGGTTTCGCCCACAGAAATACAGATCGCAGCCAGCCAGGACGACATCGAGCAGAAGCGCGCCGATATCATCTTGACAATGAATACCACGATTCCTGCTCGCCTTATGCCGAAGGAAGGTGCGACACTCGATTTTGAAGGCACACCGGTGTCGTACACGCCGAGCCCGTTTGTGATGACGTTGGAAAAAGGAACCCTGCTGACCAAAGCAGCGCCCACTCCTGCTCGGCGGCCGCCGGCGCGACGGCGTCCGACTCATCAATGACAGGTTGAGAATAGTTAATTGGGCTGAGAAAAGGCGGTCCCGCACCGGGCCCGCCTTTGTTTTTAGGAAACTTGGTTCTCGCGGATTGCTGCTATCGCACGGCCTTCTTCTCATAGCCAAGAGGCCTTGCGCTGAGAGGCGGCCGTTTCACTCCGTCTCTTAATTGACGGACGTCAATCTTCAACTCGGAGATTGTGCGGCTCAGGGTGTTGCGGTGCATGCCGAGCTCGCGAGCTGCTCGGCACTGGTTGCCCTGGTTCTCCTGCAAGACCGTGAGAATGAATTTCTTTTTGAATTCACGAACGGCTTCAGAGTAAAGAATATTGCTCTTGTACATCTGCATGATCAAGGCTTCAAGCTGATCTCTCACGGCGTCTCTCTTTCGTGCGAAGTATCGCCCTCGTGAATGCGGCCAACTTACAAAATTCTCGCTTCCTACTTGCCCGATGGGCGTGGCGCTGGGTGTGGCGCTTGTTTAACCTGGCGCGCCAGATCCAATCCCTGATAAAAGCGGTTACGCAATTCAGAAGGCGCCATCCAGATTGCAGCCCGTCCGACCACCAGGAAATAAGAAGCCAACTGCGAACTTTCAAGCCACTTCGAGGCCGGCGTGAACGCGGTTATTCCGACCAGAACAATGGCTACACTCAAACATCCGCGCAGAAAACCAAGCAACGCCCCGAGCAATCGATCAAAAAAACTTAGGCCGGACTTTTTCACCAGCCATCGGGCGACTCGTCCTAAAATGCCCGCCAAAATTACGGCGGCCATTAATATGGTCAGGAAACCTGCGATCTGAGCCACTTCCGGCGACTTCAGGTAACGCGAATACCATCCGGCTACCCACTGATACCGCCATGTGGCGAACACATAGCCAAACACCAGACCCGCAATACCGAAGGCGACTTGGAAAAAGCCTGCAATCGCCGCTTCAATCGTCGAGCCCAGGATCACCGCTACGATGACCCAGTCCGCCACCGTCATCGGACTTTCCTGAGGCCGGACGAACTTCTATGCATCCAGCTCGCGTCCTGTGAGCTGGTGAAAGGCTTCTACGTACTTCTCACTGGTTCTGCGCACTACCTCCGGCGGAAGCGCCGGGGCGGGCGCCTGCTTATTCCAGCGGATCTCTTCCAGGTAATCCCGCACGTATTGCTTGTCGAAGGAATCCTGTGCACGGCCAGGCTCGTATTTATCCGCTGGCCAGAAGCGCGAAGAATCCGGTGTAAGCACCTCGTCTGCGAGCGTGATCCCCTTGCTCGTGCGCCCGAACTCAAACTTGGTGTCGGCAATAATAATCCCTTTTTGCTGCGCGTGTTCAGCCGCTTTTGTGTAAATCGCGATACTCAGATCGCGAAGCTCACGGCTGATCTCAGGCCCTACCAGCTTCGATACTTCTTCGATGGAAATATTTTCGTCGTGGCCGCTCGTAGCTTTAGTGGCCGGCGTGAAGATCGCCTTCGGCAGTCGGTCGGATTCGCGCAGTCCCTTCGGCAGGTCGATTCCGCAGACCGTTCCCTTGCCCTTGTATTCCTTCCAGGCTGAACCCGAGATATAACCGCGCACTACGCATTCCACCGGAAACATCTCCGCTCGCGATACCAGCATTGAACGTCCGCGCAATACATCAGAATATTTGCGCAGCGGCTCGGGAAAGCGGTTCACATCCGCCGTGATCAGGTGGTTGGGAACAACATCTTTCAGGAAATCAAACCAGAACAATGAAATCTGGGAGAGCACGTGTCCCTTGTGCGGGATGCCTGAGGCGAGCACATAATCGAAGGCAGAAATGCGATCTGTGGCGACGAAAAGTAGCTGTTCATCGTTGACGCCATAGACATCCCGAACCTTGCCGCTGGTGTGCAGTTCTAATTCCGGGAAATCAGTCTGTAATACGACTGGGTCGAGTAGTTGAGGTGTCATAGGGAAATTCTACAGGCCGGAAAACAGTCGCGTATTTTAGTCCTTCAGAATTTTTTGTCAACGGTTTGTCACTGAGAACTGTCGCGCCCTGCTGGGTCACCTGGTGCAAAAGTATTGACAGTTTCTAGAATCGTTGAACGCCCCATCTGTAGCGCGTTTTCAAGGACCTGTTTGTGGAAAAGCTGAGGATGGCCGAGGATGCCTGAAGCGTTGTACAGCAGTAAGAAAACCTCTCGCGTATTGCGTTACGCAGTAGCCCCGAACTTCACCGATACCAGCTTCGATACTCCGGGCTCCTGCATGGTTACGCCGTAGAGCACAGGAGCAATGCTCATGGTCTTCTTGCTGTGAGTGATGAGCACGAATTGAGTCTGTATGCTCATTTCCTGCACCAGTTCGGTGAACCGGCCGATATTGGCCTCGTCCAGTGGAGCATCGACTTCATCAAGGATGCAGAACGGGCTGGGCTGATAACGGAAGATTCCCACCAGCAGGGCGAGAGCGGTGAGAGCTTTTTCTCCGCCGGAGAGAAGCAGCACGTTCTGCAGCTTCTTGCCAGGAGGGGACGCGACCACATCAATTCCGCTTTCGGCGCTGTTCTCTTCATCCGTTAGGCGCATGAAGGCATGTCCCCCGCCAAATAGCTTGCGGAATGTGGTCTGGAAATTCTCGTTGATCTTCTCGAACGCCTCCTGGAATTTGTGGCGAGAGAAGGTATCGATTTCGCGGATCGTCGCCAGCGTATTGTCGATGGATTCGAGCAGATCTTTGCGCTGAGTCTCGAGAAACGTATGGCGCTCTGCGGTTTCTCTATATTCCTCAAGCGCCATCATGTTTACCGGGCCCATCACGTCGAGCTTTGTGCGCAGCTCGCGGTATGCCTGATCTTCCGTGGACAGTTGTTCGCCGCTCAGAATTGAGAGCGTGCTGTCGGCCATCAACTCCTCACGCTCGATGTTCAGTTCATTCAGGCAGGTTTCGCGCATGTGCTGCGCATCCGACTGCAATTTGGCTAGCGCCGTAGATATCTCGGCGCGGCGATCGCGAGCCTGGTCCAGCAAAGATCTCGCCTGGCGTAGCGCCTCTTCAATTTCTGCCAAGCGCGCGCGTACCTGCTCGGATTCAACTTGCAGTAGTCCCTCGCGTGCTTCACTGGCGTTCCGCTCAGCTTCTAACGCCAACAGGTGATCAGCGAGGCTCTGATTATCATTCTCGCGTTGCAGCTTTTCAGCCGCGGATGAGTCGATCTGCGACGCGAGGGTGCTTACCCGTTCGCGCATTTCAGCCAGCACTGATTCGATACGCTGCAGCACGGCGGCGGCACTGCGGTGGCGTTCTTCGAGAGTCGCTACACGCGCGAGGTGCTGGGAAGCGTTCTGCGCTGCTGCTTCGCGCCGCCGTCGCACGTCCGTGAACTGCTCCTGCATTGACGTGGTAACGCGCTCAAGTTCGGCGCGGCTGGCTTCAGCTGCTGCTATCTCAGCCGCGCGACTTGATATGATGGATTGCTGTTCTGATCGTTCCCTGACCAGGCGCTCCAGCTCCTGCCTGTAAGCGGACACACGTTCGGTGGCCCGCGTCATTTCAGACTCGAGCTGCTGCAGCATGTGTCCAGAAGTCATGGCCTGCTTTTCGGCCTCACGCTTCTCGTTCTCCAGCCGGTCTAATAAAGAAGTCAGCTCTTTGATTTCGCGTCCTGATGTAAGAACTCGCAGCTCTTCGGTGCGTAAGGACTGCTCCAGCTCAGCGAGAATTCTCGTCACCTCGCGCAACTCGCGCTTCATGGAAAGCGGGCCTTCAGCGCGCTGTTTGCCGCCGGTGACCGTCACATTGTGAAAGCATTCTCCGGAGTGCGCCAGAAAGAATGCGTCAGGATTTTCCAGCGCCAGGGCGCGCGCAAATGCCGGTTCGGGCACGATGTACCCATCGCGCAACTTGGGAAAGATGACCTCCAGCGATTTTCCAAAGCCATTGAGAACGCGTAGCGTATTCTTCAGCGGCACGATAGATTGATCGGGAGGCGCAGACCGGCCGTTTTCGTCCACCAAAAACGAGAACTTGGCCTGAGAATCATCGGGGTGAACCAGAAAAGTGGCGCGGCCGTCCACACCAGTGCGCAAAACGCGGAGGCCTTCATCGGCGGCGTCCCACGACTTCACCACGATGTAATTCAATTCGTCGCGCAGGAAATCCTCGACCACGCCTTCATAGCGCGGCTCGACTTCCAGAAAATCAGCGAGCACCCCTGCCGGAGCTAGCCCGCCCTGCAACGCGCCAGACTGGAAGAGACGCCGAACCGACTCCGTTGAATAACCGTGCTCAGCGATTACGGCCTCGAGAGAACCTCTCTTGCCGATGGCGGATGCGTACTCCGACCGCAGGCTGTCCAGGCGGTTCTTGCCTTCGGTTTCCTCGCGACGTTTGGAATCGAGCGATTGACGGGTTCGCGTAATCTCTCCGGTCAGGCCGGCGACGCGCTGCGACACGGTTTCAAACTCGAGCGCAAGCTGCCCGCGTTTTCCGCCGAAGCCTTCTACTTGCGAGGCCGAACTGGCCATTTCGGCCCGTAGCCGTTGCCCTTCGCGATCCAGGGCCGCCATGCGCTCTTGCGCCTGGGTCAGCTGGTTGCGGAGATCGGAGACAGCAGCCACAGCCTCCAGAATCGCGCTTCGCGATTGCTCCTGCTGCTGATCGAGCTTGCTCAGCGCGTCGGCCGCTACGTTCTCTTGCTCCTGCCACCGCACGAGTTCCTGCCGTGCCGCCGACACATCATCCGCGGCTGATTCCAGGATCCGGCGATGGGCCGTCTCCTCTTCCTCGAGTTCCCTCAGCCGGCTGCGCGCCTGTGCCAGTTCATTTTCAGATGACGCTGAGCGCAAGATCAGCTCAGTGCAGCGCTCTTCGTTATGTCGCCGTTGAGCCTGCGCACGCTCAGATTCCAGCTTTATTTCATTTAAGCGTTCGCGATTTTCGCGCAGCTCTTCCTGGATCGCGTACCCGCGCTGGGTGCCCGCGCTGTTTTCGGACTCGAGCTGCTGCAAGGACTCGCTCTGCTGCCGGATTTCCTCGGAGATCTCATTGATCTGCGTTTCCAAAGCAGTGCCCTGATTATCGAGTTGGGCAAACTTGCTGGCTAATACCACGCGCAATTTGGCACGCATCTCGTCGCGCAGCTTGGCGTATCGCTCGGCCTTGGAAGCCTGACGCTTGAGAGAATTCATCTGCCGGGTTACTTCGTCAAAGATGTCGTTAACTCGCGACAGGTTTTGCTTGGATTCCTCAAGGCGCGCTTCGGCCAGCCGCTTCTTGGTTTTGAACTTCGTGATCCCGGCGGCTTCTTCAATGATGGCGCGGCGATCAGTCGGCCGGCTGCTGAGAATCTGACCAATGCGTCCCTGCTCGATCAAAGCGTAGGACTCCGGTCCCAGGCCCGTTCCCATGAACAGTTCCTGAATATCGCGCAGGCGGCACAGCTTTCCGTTCAGCAGATACTCGCTGTCGCCTGAGCGGAATAGGCGCCGCGTGACAACGATCTCTCCTGCTCTGAATTGGAGCTGAAATTTACGACGACGGATTTTAAGCACCACGTGCGGACCCTGCGGTTCCGGCGCAGGTGCTCCTTCAGCTTCGGCTTCTACTTCCTCACTTTTGCCCGGCTGCGCTTCTTCGGTCATGCGCTCGACTTCCGCAGCGCTTTGCGCGCGGATCTCCGCTTCGTCCCAGTCGTCTCGTGGCATTTCGTCCTGGATTTCAACTTCCGTGGGATCGCCGGCGTCGGCTCCGTCGTAAACTTCCGGGTCGATCAGCGCGAGCGAGACTTCCGCCATGCCTGTGGGATTGCGGTCACGCGTGCCGGAAAAGATGACATCTTCCATGCGCGAGCCGCGCAGGGTCTTGGCTGACTGTTCACCCAAAACCCAGGAGATGGCGTCGGCGATGTTCGATTTCCCGCAGCCGTTTGGCCCGATGATGGCAGCTACACCTTCACCGTGAAACTTCAGCTCGGTGCGGTCACAGAACGATTTGAATCCGAGAATCTGCAGCCTCTTCAGCTTGAGCAAAGTCCACTCCTTGATTGAGTGTCTGGGACATGTAGCGCCGCTCGCATTCGCGGATGAGTCGCCCCCGGCATCGTCATCGACGTATTGAGTATTAGGATTTCGCTGGTACTTGCCGGGTTTACCAATTCGATTCCTTCGACAGCTCCCTCGGATACGCTGCCTCCCCGGCTGGAAAGGGCACGGCACAAATAAAAGCTACTGTAACGGCGAAATTGGACCGGGGTCAAGGAATAAAACACCATATGTTGTATGCCCTTAGCGATAACCCCTCTGTTTTGCACACACAATGCGATCAGAGTTGAAACAAGCGTGAGGAAAGATAAAGGAAGGGAGAATCGCGAGAGCGGAATAAGGCTAGCGCAATCAACCGGGGCACGCAATGAAAAGTATGACCACCCAAAACCAGGGAAATGCAAAAGCACTTGGACTTGCGTAACGAGGGGTTTTGGAAGCCGCTGACTATAATCTCCTGCGGTGCGTATTCGGTATGGTATTTCGTATGAGGATTACGAGTCACTCTTTCCTCCTCCTCCACGCCATTCCAGGGAAAGTCCAGCCTACCGGGTTATCTTTGCGTTTTGCGCACTGCTCGGATCTCTAGGCCTAGCCTTGCTTGGCCAATATGTGGGTATGTTCGTCTTCGCTTCCTCCCTGCAGGGAGGTTCGGATCACGATGTTGGACTCTTATGTCTTCTTCTGGCAGCCGTAGCTGCCCTGCTATTTTGGTTCGTCGATCGCCGGTCGTTGCCGCGGATTCGTTCTCAGCACGCCGCACAGGTGAGGTCCGCGTACGAGGCGTTGCATTGTCGCGATCAGCAGGTTGTCGAGACCACGGATTCGGGCTTAGTCATGAGTTGTGGGTGTGGACAGGTGATTCGGCCTTGGGAGTACCTCATATCGTTCCGCGAGCATCCAAAGTTTCTTTTTCTCCAGACGAAGAACGAGCCTCTACTGATTTCAAAGTCTGCCTTTCAGAACGAGGCCGAGCTCACTGAGTTTCGAGCCGACATACTCGGTCATCTCAACAGCGGGCGTCCCTGGAACGAACGCAGCGTGCGGGTCACCTGCACGTACTCGGACTACGTGCGAGCCCGACTGCTCCATTTCTTTCAGGGTCGGGGCTGGAAGAGGGTGTTTGATCGGTTATTTCCTGTCGCATCCACCGTGTATTGCATTGTCTACGTTCTGCGACGTCTAAACCCAACAATTGATTGGGGTGGAGTAGCAGTATCATCTGCGATCCCGTTGATAATCATCGTGGTTTATGTTGCCGGCAAGAAGAGGCGGAGGAGATTCCCTGCGTCTTTCACGCTCTCCTTCAATCAAGACGGAATGAGATTCGAGGGGATTGGTGGTCAGACTCGCCTTCCCTGGAAATCATTTAGTCGCTATCTTCAAGACCGCCATAACTACCTGCTTTGTTATCGCAATCCGCGCGCCGGACTTGAGATCCTTCCCAAACGAGCTTTTAATGACACCGAGAGTGCTGAATTCGAACGCCTTTTGGCCGAAAATCTCGGTGAGAACGTCAGCGGCGCTGTGAAGTCGAGCGTGCGATCACTAGAGCAAAGCGGAACATACTGATCAAATCTGAAGGCTCGGTTATCCTACAGCCGTTCGCTCCCACCAGCGAACCACATGGAGGAGCAGACGTGATCGATCGCATAGCAGACGGCCGCACTGACCTCGTCTTCGATTACCTGGCCGATGGAAACCTAGCCACGTCGAAGGACAGGAATGGGACCTCTCTCATTAACTGGTGTGCATACTATGGCGACGTGAGTGCCATAAAGTTCCTGCTCGCGAACGGCGAATGCCTGGAATCCTTAGGAGACAATCTGGGCCTCGACGCCGCGGCTTTCCACGGCCACTGGCGGCTCTGTCAATTCGTCATTGAGAAAGGCGCTGACGTCAACCTGCCCTTGCCCGACACGGGAGAAACTCCTCTTCATGCCGCGATGTCCTCAACTCGTCCCGCGCAGAACCTGGTCGCCAAAGTCTTGCTCGCGAACGGGGCCGATCCGAACCGCGCGACGAAGCCGTCCATCGAAACCGGCGCCTTCATGCGTGACTGCCGTACTCGGGCCGAAACTCCTCTGCACCGCGCTGCAGCTTTCGCCGCTGAAGGCACCATTCAGCTTCTTCTCGATGCTGGCGCAAGAGTCGACGCGAAGGACATGAACGGCGATTCGCCACTCACGTGGGCGAGCTGGTTCCAACGCCCTGATTCAATTCTCAGGAAGCTGTGCTATGGCGGGATCTCAATCCATCCGGAGAGGCGCACGATGGATGCGTATTTGTTAGGCCAGCCAGACGCTTAGTTTCCGAATTGCCGACCAACCATCCGGAACGCCTCAGGCCCCTATTTGGGCTCAAAGAGCACATTGTCCTGATCTTGCCGACCGAGAATGGAAAGCTAGTTTCCGAAAGCCGACTACACGGCAAACTCACTACGATCCTCTGAACTGCCTTTGTCATCCACATACGTTCCGGGACCAAACCGGAGACCACATGGATGCGCGAGAGGTGATTCCTATTGTCGTGTGGTTCCGAAGGCCCCGGACAGCCAGCGCCTGCGGGGTCTTCCTCGACGGGTTATTTCGAACGAAGTCCACTTGACAACCAAGTGAAACGTAGTAGTCTCTCTTTAGAGAGACCACTTGGATGTCTAATAAAGAAAAAGAATCAATCCAGCTGCTGCAGGGGACACTTGATCTCATCGTTTTGCGCACACTCGCGACGATGGGCCCGCAACACGCTTATCAAGTTGCCACGCGTCTCCAGCAGATCTCCGATCGGCTGCTCAACCTCAACCAGGGCACTCTCTATCCAGCATTAGTGCGGCTGGAGCAGTACGGGTGGATTAAGGGAACCTGGGGAAGGACCGAGAGCAACCGGGAAGCCAAATACTACGAAATCACCAAGGCGGGACAGAAAGCCTTAGGGGAGGAGACACAGACGTGGAGAAGAATGTCGGCTCTGGTGGAACGGCTCTTGCTTGAGGAGTCTTAGCCATGAGGCACCTGAGACGGATGTTTCTGAGGTTTTATCTACTTTTCGCCAACTCCAAAGTGGAAGCGGAACTGGCAAGAGAGATTGGCGCACATCTAATGTTGCTGGAGGACGAATATCTACGTCAGGGCATGACCCGTGAAGATGCACGACGGGCGGCCAGAGTCGCCTACGGAGGCGTGGAGCAGGCGACGCAACTGCATCGCGACGAGCGAGCGTTTCAAGGGCTGGGCCAGATTCTGCAAGACACTCGATATACCCTCCGCCAACTGCGCAGGTCTCTTGGATTTACAGTGACGGCCATCCTGATGCTGGCGCTGGGCATCGGGGCGACGACGGCGATTTTTTCCATCGTCGAGGGAGTACTGCTGCGTCCGCTGCCGTTCCCCGACCCGGATCGTCTGGTCATCCTGGGAGACGTGCTTGAAGGCTCGCACTGCGCGTCCTGCGCTCACTCCAGCGTAACCGCTCCCGACATCCGCAATTACATGCGCGACACGCAAAGCTTTAGCCATCTCGGCGGCTATCGGCAAAGGTTGTTTGAACTCTCCGGCACGGGTGATCCGGCGGCAGTGAATGGGACGCGGATGAGCGGCGAGGTCTTTGCCGCGCTGGGAGTGCCACCGCTGCTGGGGCGCACGTTCACGCAACACGAAGATGAAGAACACCAGCAAGTGGCGGTGCTGAGCTATGGCATGTGGCGGAGCCGCTTCCACGGCGATGCGAACGTACTGGGGAGCAAGATCCTTCTCTACCGCAAGCCTTATACCGTGATCGGCGTGATGCCGCGCGAGTTCGAGTTTCCGCTCAACCCGGGGCATGTGAACCACAGCGAGCTTTGGCTTCCGCTCAGCCTCGAGCCAGAAGAATTTACGGCGGGCAGCGCGGCGTCGTGGAACTCTCGCATGGTGGGGCGCTTAAAGCCCGGCATCACTGCCGAGCAGGCGCAAAGCGATGCCGAGCGAGTGGCCCGGGAGACGATGCGCGACTATCCGGCCTACATGCACAGTCTTCGTATTCGCGCGGTGGTGACGCCGCTGCACGAAGATACGGTGGAGCAAGCGCGACCCTTGGTGCGCACCCTGCTCTTTGCAGTGATCGTTGTTCTGCTGATCGCCTGTGCGAACCTGGCGG
>QIAA01000072.1 GCA_003224905.1 Acidobacteriota bacterium | reverse complement strand
ACGCGATTGCGTACGATGACCGCGACGGCCAACACCGCATATGGGCCTCGACGAACAGCTATTGGGGCACGCTCCTGCGCTGCAGCGACGATTTTGGAAAGACGTGGACCAACCCCCGGGAAGCTCCCATTCGCTTTCCTTCGGACACCGGCGTTTCACTGAAAAATATCTGGCAGATAACACCCGGACGGGCGGAGGAACCGGACGTTCTCTACTGCGGAGTGGAACCTGCAGCCCTGTTCGAATCGCGGGACGGCGGAGACTCATGGTCGCTCATGCGCGGGTTGTTTGATCATCCGCATCGGCCTCGCTGGATGCCGGGAAACGGCGGGCTGGCGCTGCACACCATTGTCCTCGATCCCGCAGACCCGCACCGCATGTACGTGGCCATCTCAGCGGGCGGCGTTTACCGCAGCGATGATGCGGGCAGCACTTGGAGAGCGCGAAACCAGGGCATCCGGGTGGTGTTTATGCCGGGCAGATATCCCGAGTTTGGGCAGTGCATACACAAGATCGCAATGCACCCGGCTCGCCCCGAACGCCTCTTTTTGCAGAATCATTGGGGCTTGTACCGCTCCGATGACTGTGCCGAAAGCTGGACGGAGATTGCTAACGGCGTGCCGTCGGACTTCGGTTTTCCGATAGTCATGCACCCCAGGAACCCCGATTGGGTATATGTCTTGCCGGTTGACTCCGACGAGTTTCGTTGCACCTGCGACGGCCGGCTGCGTGTTTACCGAACACGGAATGCGGGTGCTTCCTGGAAACCGCTGATGCGCGGCTTGCCCCAGAAGCGGGCGTATGAAACTGTCCTGCGCGATGCGATGACCGCGGATTCGCTCGATCCGGCCGGAATTTATTTCGGCACACGAAGTGGACAGCTGTACGGCTCGACCGATGACGGAAAGACGTGGAAGAAAGTACTTGAGGGATTGCCGTCAATTGTCTGCGTTAAAACGGCGGCCATCGGAGAGCCTTCTGTTTTCCGCAGGCCAAAGCCGCCCGAGAGTACAGGTTCTTCCCGAAGCAAACGCAATACAGTCAGAAGCACAACGCGACGAGGCAAACACTGATCACGTTCCATATTCCGGGAGCCTTGCGCGAGTTTACCGGCGGACACGCGGACGTGGTGCTGGATATATCGCCAAAGGTACTTGACCAGGCGTTGAAAGCCTTATGGGCGCGTTATCCCGGCATTCGCGATCGCATGGCAAACGAACAAGGCGAGATCCGGCAACATATCAGCGTGTTCGTAGGACGTGAAGATATTCGCTACACCGGCGGACTTGCTACGCCAACCGCTGATGGATGTGAGATTTCCATCGTTCCGGCGGTCAGCGGGGGGAAGTTTTTTTGTGCTCCTGCCTCTGATCGGCGCGGCCTGCTCAACACTCCCCTGCAAGCGCCGTGGGCCTGCAATGGCCATTCTAGTGGGTTGACTCGTAAGCGCAGGCTTACTGGACGAGCTACCGCTCAAGCCCGCGATGAGGGGCCGATATGGCTTTTCCGCTGCCGTTGGGCAAATTGGCTCTTGCCCCAGTTCCTTTATGGTCGCAGTGGAGGAGCCTAGCGCCTCAAACTTCTGTAGCCAGTTGATAATTTCCGAAGCTGAATCCGGGGAGGGACGCTCGTGGTCAGGATCGACCCATAGGAAATGGACGTTCTCACGCCTGCCACTAATTTCCGCGATAAACGATTCTGAGCCCTGCCGAATGATCCCAGCCGGTTTGCTTTCAGAATCGAGCCGCTTGAACATTCTTCCGAGACTGGCAAATTTGTCTTGCGATAAGGTTCCCTGAAGCGTTTCGGTTCCTTGTTCCTTCAGCCTCAATATTCGATATCGGCCACTCCGATAAAGTGCAAAACAGATGCGTGGCGAATTCTTCTGTTCTCTCCAGTCCACGCCGTAGGTGCTGCTATACGAGAGGCGAGCAACAGGACCATCGGGACTATGCTCGCCGGCTTGCGCGGCGATGAGTGAATACAAGAAAGGCAACACGACGATTAAGGCGGTTACGCCCGACATGTAGACCTCCGATTCTGAATAGACAGCTTGCCTGATCGGGGAATGCAGAAGAAGTGGTTTCTTGCACGGTTTGCGACATTTTTTTCGTGGTGGAACTTCTTACCTGTGTTCTCGTATCACGAGGTGTCATTGGTCTGGCACGCAGGTGAAATCCGAAATCGCGGAGCAAAACACGATGAAGGAAGACAAATGAGAAGAAACCCGTGGACGATTGTCGGCATTACATTGCCAGCGCTGATCATCGCCTCCTACACACACGAGATCATCTCCCCTGTTTCCGGGTACGAATGGTTACACAGCCATCAGCCCTTCTATATCGCCGAAAGCATCGACAAGGTCCTCGGCGTTGTCGTTTGCGTGTTCGCGATGTGGCTCATGTATCGCACGGACCTACGCGGCACGAGCCGCGAACTTGGACTTTCGGCGCCCGTCTTACCCGCAATCGCATTTGGGCTGGTCGCCTCTTTGCCGATGCTGATCGGATTTGCGGTCACGCGAAATGTGAACCCGCACATTGATATCGTCTCGCTGCTGTTTTTGACGGTATTCTCACCTTTAGTTGAGGAGATTGAGTTCCGCGGCTTCGGCGTCCTGCAGTTGCAGCGTGGTACTGGCTGGCCCTTCTGGATAGTGGTCTGGCCGTCGGCACTGCTGTTTGGCTTGGGCCATGTTGAACAAGGCGAAAGCCTGGAAGAAATGCTGGGACTATTTCTCCTGACCGGGGCCGGTGGAGTTACGTTTGCCTGGTTGGTTTACAGATGGCAGAACCTGTGGGTGGCGACAGCCCTGCACGTCGTGACGAATCTCTGGTGGCGATTGTTTTCGGTATCCAAGAATGCAATCGGAGGATGGTTCCCGTTCGCGGTGCAAAACCTGACGATGGTATTGGCAATTCTAATCACATTATGTCGAACCGAGCCTAGACGCGCAGCCCTGTCCTCAGACAGCGCAAGATAGGGCGGGAAGGAGAAAGGGCACAGCCGAAAAGCTGTTGCCCTTTAAATTTTTCGCAGGAAACCCTTACACGTTGAAAGACGATCCGCAGCCGCAGGTGCTCTTCACGTTGGGATTCTCAAACTTGAAGCCGGCCCCTTCCAGCGTCTCCACGTAATCCACGGTGCAGCCGTTCAGATACATGACGGACGTGGCATCGACATACACCTTCAGACCGTCCATATCGAAAACTTTGTCCATTAGTCCGGCATTGGTTTCAAACTGCATCGAGTAAGAAAAACCCGAGCAGCCGCCACCGACCACACCCACGCGCAGGCCAGCAGGGACGGGATTCTGTTGCGCCATGATGTCCTTAACCTTGGCAATCGCGTTGGCGGTAAGGCTGATCGGCGCCTTCTTTGTTTCCGCAGGCATTACTTCCGGGGTGGTTGTTGTGGCCATTCGTATCTCCTTGAAACTATGGATTAATTGCATTATAGCAAAGGGCTGCGCCCCGGCTATGAAAAAAGCAGAATTCTCCCTTTATTAGATGACTTTGCTGGCAGAGAGTCGCAGGCCGGCAAACAAAACCGTTCGCTCCCCTCCAAGCAGGGCTATAATCTGCCTTGGAACCGGTTGCCTGGACCGAGCTTTGGGGCTCGCGTCCTCTCCCCAGGCGGATTCTTGGCATCGGCTCGAAAACCGCTCGAGGTGGCCTATGCCTCTCTATCTGACGTGGCTGCTGATTGCGTGGGGTGTTCTGACGGCTTTCCTGATCATCCTGTTGATCTACCGCAGCACGCTCACCATGCAGGAAGACGACCAGCTCTTCCTGGATGAATCGGAATCTCACATGGCACAGGAACAGATGGAACTCATGGCCAAGGTGAACAAGATTAATCCCATGGTCAAGGCCTTGGGCGCCACCTCGGGTGTGATGTTCCTGGTCATCGCGGGATTGTTTATCTATCAGGGTCTGAATCAAGTGCAATAATCAGCGTCCGGCCGCGGGCTGGCACACTAGACCCACATTGCATTCGCGACCATTGTTTTGCCTCAGGCAAAATGCCTTCTGATTTGCAGGAGGCATTTTGCTTTTGTATTGTTTCTGCCGTCTGCTATTCCATGCAAGCCGGAGCCTCCTGATGAAAACTTCGCAATTCCTCTTGCGGTTGAGTCTCTTCTGGTTGTGCCTATCGTTTTCTTGCTGCCTTTTCCTGCAAGCCGCCTCTTCGCCGGACGATCGTCAGATCACCGATCCCAAATCCATTACGTCAGAATCGAATGCCGCTGCACACCCTGTGCCGATCGAAGACCTTTATTACACTCGCACCGTCTTCAACAGTGCGTGGTCGCCCGACGGCAAACAAGTTTCTTTCACTACCGATATGTCCGGACGGCTCAATCTATGGAAGGTAAGCGCTTCGGGTGGATGGCCGCTCCAGCTTACGCAGTCCGATGATCGTCAGTACAGCGCAACGTGGTCCCCGGACGGTAAGTGGATCGTATATCAGCAGGACGCAGGAGGGAACGAATTGTGGGATTTGTATGCGGTGCCGAGCGATGGCGGCACACCAGTGAATCTGACCAACACTCCTGATGTACGCGAGGAGGGCCCGCTTTGGGCGCGCGATGGCAAGACAGTCGCTCTGAACGTTAAGCCTAAAGAGTCCACCAACTATGACATCGCTCTGCTCGACTGGAGTACCAAGAAAATACGCAAGCTGACGAGTGAAACCAACAAGAGCTACTCCTGGGGCGCCGTGGCGAGGAGTCCTGACGGCAAAACACTCTATGCAAACCGCGGCGAGATCAGTGGCGTTCCGGAATCCGAGATTTATTCCATCGATGTAGCGACGGGCAAGCTGGGAAACCTCACGCCGCATCAGGGAAAGATTCTCTATGCTGCGTCCTCCCTATCGCCCGACGGCACGACTTTGCTGATCACTTCAAATCAGAAAGATGGTTACCAGAATGTCGGCTTGTTCGACATAGCTTCGAAGAAAATAACCTGGGCGACGGATACAAAGTGGGAGGCCAGCTCAGAACATTTCTCTCCGGATGGCAAATCGTTCACCTATGAAATCAATGCAGACGGGCAAATCGATGCTTACTTAGCTGACCGCGCAACGATGCGTGCTGAGAAGATTGATCTGCCACCGGGTCTGAACTACTTCTCCGGCAATCCCACTACGTTTTCTCCTGCCGGCGACCGCGTATTGATCAATCATCAGAGTTCCACGCATCCGGGGGATATTTGGGTATATGACCTCAAATCTCGTCGACCGGAGCAACTTACTTTTTCTGCCATAGCCAGCCTGGAAACGACACCGCTGCCGCCATCGCAAATCGTCCATTACAAGACTTTCGACGGCAAAACCGTCAGCGCGCTGATGTGGGTGCCGTTCAACATAAAGCGGGACGGAACCAATCCGGGTCTTGTGCTTCCTCACGGCGGACCCACCGGACAGATGGTTGATTATTGGAATACCGATGTGTCTGCGCTGGTGTCGCGTGGTTACGTTTGCATTGCTCCCAATGTACGAGGCTCCACTGGGTACGGCCTGGAGTTTCAGAAAGCGAATTACAAGGACCTTGGCGGAGGCGACCTGCAGGACGAAGTGTATGCCGCCAAATTCCTGGAGGCGACCGGCTATGTAGATGCCAAAAAGACCGGCATCACGGGGGGCTCTTACGGCGGATTCATGACACTGATGGCGGTTGGCAAAACCCCGGACGTCTGGGCCGCAGGAGTGGAGTTGTTTGGCATCATTAACTGGTACACCATGCTGCAGCATGAAGATGCCTTGCTGCAGGAATACGAAAAGAGCCTGATGGGTGATCCCGAGAAAGACCGCAAGGTTTACGAAGCGGCCTCGCCGATTACGTATATCCACAATGCGAAAGCGCCATTGTTGGTGCTGCAGGGCGACAACGATCCGCGCGTCCCAAAGGAAGAGGCACAACAGGTAGTTGACCTGCTCAAGAAAGACGGCAAGACGGTGGATGTGCACTATTATTCGAATGAAGGTCACGGCTTTGAAAAACGCGAGAACCGGATCGATTCCATTCGCCGCACGGTCGAGTGGTTTGACAAATATTTGAAGAACAAGCAATAGAGGAGGTGTTTGGTTCGAATCCCATTGTCGTAGTCAGAGGCGGCCCTGCTGGTGCGCTCGGGGCTGCAAGTCTCGCTCGTGCAGGATGCTAAGTCATCCTCTTTGATGAGAAACTTGCCTGGGAGAAGCCCTGCGGTGGCGGCCTCACACATAAAGCACTGGATCAAGGGCCGTTCTTGGCAGAAGGTCAGGTCCAGAGAAACTGGATTCACAACCTCGGTCTCAATGCACCTTCTCCCCTCATTCATTCTGAGTAAGGATTACTAAGGGCAGTGTTCTTCCGAGAGTCCACTCACAGGCAGCTCCTCGATATGATTTCGGAATTATGGCTGTAGCAGGAACCGCAAAAGCTGCGTCACCCGGAAATGTAACGTCGGCCAAACGCCTCTCTAAAGTTCTTAACGAGCTTCGCTCAGTGCAAAAGCTCCTGGCCTCCGGGGAGCGCCTCGATCCCCGTATCCTCACCGACTTTCGCGATGCGCTCAACCATGTCCGCAACACCGCATGGTCAGCTCACCAATACATCGCCCTGCAAGGCACCGAGCAGGGCCCAACCAACGTACTTTCGGTCTTGGCCGGAGAACGTGTTCGCGCCGCTTACCAGCTCTGCCAGGCTATCCAGGCCGACTTGAAAAGCAACGATGTCAAGTTTCAGCCCGGTCAACTGGTTCAGCTTTGCCTCGCAGCTCAAGCCCTGATCGAAACCCTGGGTAAAGTCATAGGCAAGCTGGAATAGACACCTCAATTTTCTTCCTCTCAGGGATCGTACAGACGTTGCTAATTCCGTGCATCTCATCTGACGGACGCTCTCGTTATATATTTAACGACGTAGCAGAATGCCCCGAAAAGACCTCAGGCGACGCGTGGTCATTACCGGCATGGGTGTGGTAAGTCCCAATGGAGTCGGCAATCGTGCGTTCTCAGACGCAGTCCTGCAAGGCCGAAGTGGAGTACGCCGCATTTCGCGATTCGATCCGTCAGAAATTCCGGTGCAGATCGCCGGCGAGGTGCCGGACTTCGATGAACTGGCCTGGGTGGAGAAACGCGAGCGCAAACACATTTCCCGTGTTCTGCCTTTGGCGCTGGCGGCGGCAACCGAGGCCCTGCAAGATTCAGGCATTGATCACGCTTCCCTTCCCTTGGAGCAAAAACGCCGCTTTGGTGTGATTCTCGGCTCAGGCGGCGGCTCGCAGGAGTTCACCGAAGAACAGTATCGGCTCTTCTTCCATCAGGACTACAAGAAGATGAGCCTGTTTTGTATTCCCACCGGAGTCATGGGAACGCTCTCGAGTGATCTGAGCGTGCGTTTTGGATTGCTCGGAGCAAGTCATGTAGTCACTACAGGGTGCACTTCATCCACCGATGCATTTGGTTACTCCCTGCGCCAGATTCAGTCCGGCCGCCTGGACATGGTGCTGAGCGGAGGTGCGGACGCGCCAATCGCGTTGGGAATCGTGAAGGGATTCATCCTGATGAAGATTCTCACTGATTCCTGGAACCACGCACCTGAACGTGGATCACGTCCATTTTCAGTCGATCGCGATGGGTTTGTATTGGCCGAAGGCGCATGGATGTTCGTTCTGGAGGAATACGAACACGCGCACGCGCGTGGGGCGAAAATTCTGGCTGAGATTTGCGGATACGGGTCCACGTGCGAGGCATTTCATCGCGTACGCCTGCAGGAATGTGGAGAAGAACCAGCACGGGCAATTGGCTTGGCCATGAGCGAGGCGGGCATTGGGCCGGATGACGTGCAGTACGTGAATCTACACGGCACTTCGACGCAGTTGAACGACCGCATAGAGACCCGTGCCCTGAAGCTGGCGTTGGGCGAGCGTGCGCGTGAGGTACCGATGTCTGCCTTGAAATCACAGATCGGCCATCCCCAGGGCGCCTGCGGTGCGGCGGGCGTGGCCGCCACGGTTGTGGCCATGCACACCCAGCAACTCCCGCCCACCATCAATTTGGATAATCCAGATCCGGAATGCGATCTGGACTATGTACCAACAATCGGAAGAAAGAAAGCTATCGAGCACGCGATCTGCAATTGCATCGCATTCGGTTCTAAGAATTCGGCGCTGGTGCTGAGGAAGTCTGCCTGATTTAAAAGATGTGAAATGGAAGATCTACACAGAACCGTTGAAAGAAGCTTCGCCGAGCGTTACATGCAGCTCGCTGATCTGGTGCGTGGAATGGCCAAGGACCTAACGGATGAGCAATTCTGGCGCAAGCCGTTTCCTTTCGGAAACAGTTTCGGACACCTTGTGCTTCATCTCACCGGCAATTTGAACTACTACATCGGAGCGGAGATTTCCGGCACTGGGTACGTCCGCGATCGCGACCGGGAATTTACGGAAGCAGGTCGCCCGGCGAAAGCTGCCGTAATGAATCGTTTTGACGACGCGGTCGGAACAGTGCTGCGGACTCTTGCGGCTCAGTCCAAAGAAGATTGGTCCAAGCCATACACCGCGGTTCGCGAGGAAGATGCGGGCAACCGCTTCAATCTCCTTCTGCGCTGTGCGACCCATCTGCATCATCACGTGGGCCAGATGGTTCATCTGTGTTACGCGCTAAATCGGAACAGATAATCAGAAATAGAGAAACCGGTGGCGTAGCGGAAAACTTGTTGCCGTCGGACCAAAGAGCTGTCGTGCAGATTTTCTATCCAGCACTGCAGCGAAATGCGCGACAATAGAGTTTAAGTCCCCAATATGACCACGGTCCAGATTTCCCTGATCACTCCCGAGCTCATTCGGGAGCACGGCCTCACTCCGGAAGAATACGAAAAGATCAAACAACTGCTTTGCGGGCGCGAGCCTACCATCACGGAACTCGGGATCTTCAGCGTGATGTGGAGCGAGCACTGCTCCTACAAGTCATCCCGCGTGCACCTGAAGCGCTTGCCGACGCGCAGCCGCCGCGTAGTGCAAGGACCGGGCGAGAACGCGGGCATTATCGACATCGGCGACGGCTGGGCGTGCGCGTTCAAGATCGAGTCGCACAATCATCCGTCATTTATCGAGCCGTTCCAGGGCGCGGCGACGGGAGTTGGGGGTATCCTGCGCGACATTTTTACCATGGGTGCCCGGCCTGTGGCGGTGATGGATTCGCTCAGATTTGGGCCGATCACAAGGAGCATGGGCGGGACGCCCGCGACATCAACCCTGGACATTCCCAAGAATCATTCTCTGCTCGAAGGCGTCGTCAGTGGCATCGCTTCCTACGGCAATTGTTTTGGCGTCCCAAATCTGGGTGGGGAGACAAAGTTCGAGCCTTGTTACTCCGGCAATCCGCTGGTAAACGCCTTCGCCCTGGGCCTGGTGCGGAAGGATCAGATCTTTTACGCGCGTGCCGCAGGCGAGGGTAATCCCGTAATTTACGTCGGCGCCAAAACAGGCCGCGACGGCATCCACGGCGCGACCATGGCCAGCGAAGAATTCAGCGAAGCTTCTGAAGCCAAGCGGCCCAACGTGCAGGTGGGGGATCCTTTCCTGGAGAAACTGTTGCTCGAAGCCTGCCTCGAGGCCATGCAGAGCGGCGCAGTCATTGGGATTCAGGACATGGGCGCCGCAGGACTGACCTGCTCGACCTGCGAAATGGGAGCGCGCGGACATGTGGGTATCGAGATCGAGATGGATCGCGTGCCGCAGCGCGAAACCGGGATGAGCCCCTACGAAATCATGCTGAGCGAGTCTCAAGAACGCATGTTGTTAGTGGCACAGAAGGGGCGCGAGCACGAGGTGTTCCGCGTTTTCGAGAAATGGGGGCTGGATGCGGTCGAAGTCGGCCGCGTGACTAACGATGGCAAGATGCGCGTCCTGGAACATGGAGCAGTCGTCGCCGAAATTCCCAACGAGGCGCTCACTGATGATGCACCCGTGTACAAGCGTCCGCTGAAGCGCTGGGAGCCGCCGGTGCCGCGCGAAATGCCGGCGTACATCAGGTTCGGCGAAGCTGGCGATCTCACCGGGCATTTGAGGCGGTTGCTGGCCAGCCCGAACATCTGCGGCAAGCGGTGGATCTGGCAGCAATACGATCACATGGTGCAGACCAATACCGTCGAAGCCCCGGGTACCGGCAATGCAGGCGTCATTCGCATCAAGGGCTCGCAGCGCGGACTGGCAATGGCACTCGATGGAAACGGCCGCTGGTGCTATCTCGACCCACGGCTGGGTGCGATGCACGCGGTGGCTGAAGCCGCCCGCAACGTGGCTTGCGCGGGCGCGACCCCGGCAGGAGCTACGAATTGTTTGAACTTTGGCAATCCAGAAAAGCCACAGATCATGTGGCAGTTCTCGCAGGTGATCGACGGCATGACAAGGGCGTGCGAGGAGCTGGAAATTCCGATTACCGGGGGGAATGTGAGTTTTTATAACGAGACTCTAGGCGAAGGTATTTACCCCACGCCAGTTCTGGCAGTAGTAGGAATCCTGGATGATGTACACAAAGCTCTGCGGCCTGACTTTATCGAACCAGGACGAGCTATCGTTCTGCTGTGTGGTTCTGAGCCCGGAGACGCAACCGATGCGGAAGCCGAGTTCGGATCTTCCGAGTACGCTAAAGAAATTCTTGGTGCGCTCTGGGGATACCCTCCCGACTTGGATTTGGAAAAGGAAGCAGTACTCCAAAAAATACTGATCGATATGGCGCAAGCCGGGCTGCTCGATTCTGCGCACGATTGCTCCGAAGGCGGGCTGGTTGTAACCCTTGCGGAATGCGGATTTGCCAGAGGGCTGGGCATGAACATCGAGTTGAGTTCGCAGGATCTGCCGGCTGAGTTTATCTTGTTCGGAGAAGACGCGAGCCGTGTCGTCGTCTCCTGCGACCCCAGTAATCTCCCCCGAATCCAAGAAGAAGCGGTAAAATACGGCCTCTCAGCAGACAGTATTGGGGAAACAGCTTCCGAACGGGTAGAGATAAGATTGAATGGCCGGCTCGTCGTGTCTGCCGAAATCGGCAAGCTGCGGGATGAGTATGAGTGTGCGCTGGAGAAAGCGTTGTGGGCTGATGTTGAGACTGTAACAATCGCTTAGCCGAATGATTGTCATCCCTGAGCGGAGCGAAGGATCTATGCATTCCCCGCAGTAAGGGCTAATTGCAAAAGGCTGATTGCCAAATGCTGCCTTTCGACAAATTTCGCGAAGAGTGTGGAGTGGTTGCGATCTACGCGCACCCTGAAGCGGAGAAGCTCGCATACCTGGGGCTGCATGCGTTGCAACATCGCGGCCAGGAATCAGCCGGCATCGTCTCCTCAAATGGTTTGACCCTGCAGCTACATCGGTCCATGGGCTTGGTGGCGGACATCTTCACGGAAGAAGTCCTCGCCAAGCTGCATGGCACACTAGCTATCGGACACACCCGCTACTCCACCGCTGGTGATTCCGCACTCTTCAACGCCCAGCCGATCACGGTCCAATCGAACAAAGGGATGATCGCACTCGCCCACAACGGCAACCTCGTGAACGCTGCAGAAATTCGCGGCCGGCTGGAAGCCCAAGGCTCGATCTTTCAGACCAACAGCGACACCGAGGTAATCGTTCATCTGATCGCGTTGTCAAAGGAACACACTCTGCCGGAGGCGATCGCCGATGCCCTGCGCCGCGTCGAAGGAGCCTTTTCGCTGGTCATACTCAGCATCGACCGGATTTTCGCTGTGCGCGATCCGCGCGGTTTCCGGCCGCTCGCGATGGGCAGGATTCCCCGTGAGGAAGGCTTAAAGCCGGACACGATTGTTTTCGCTTCCGAGACCTCGGCGTTCGACCTGATTGGCGCAACCTACGAGCGCGAGGTGAAACCCGGTGAGCTGGTTGTAGTGGGCCCCGAGGGGATCAGTTCGCGCTTCTTTGCCGCAGCCCAGCCCCAGTCGAGCTGCATCTTCGAGCACGTGTATTTTTCCCGTCCGGATAGCATCGTGTTCGGACGCCAGGTCCAGGAGAGCCGCGAAGAGCTTGGCCGCCAATTGGCTCGCGAAGCGCCCGTCGAGGCTGACATCGTTGTGCCCGTGCCCGATTCCGGTGTCACTGCCGCGGTCGGCTACGCTGACCAGAGTGGAATTCCCTTCCGGTTTGGCCTGATCCGCAACCACTACGTCGGGCGCACGTTCATCGAACCGCAGCAAAGCGTGCGCGACTTTGGCGTGAAGCTGAAGCTTAATCCCGTTCGCTCTCTGCTTGAGGGTAAACGCGTGGTGCTGATCGATGACTCAATCGTGCGCGGGACCACCAGCCGCAAAATTGTACGCATGATCCGCGGTGCCGGCGCGACTGAAGTCCACATGCGCATCAGTTGCCCGCCGACTATTTCTCCCTGCTTCTACGGCGTGGATACGCCTTCGAAGAAACAACTGATCGCGGCGAACAAGACTGTTGAAGAAATCCGCGAATACATTGGTGCCGATTCGCTAGCCTATCTCTCGCTCGAAGGAATGAAAAAGGCGTGTGGCGAAGACGAGAAGACCACCTACTGCACTGCATGCTACACCGGTTCCTATCCGACGAACTGGGTGGACCTGGAAGAAATTCAACCGGCGATCAACAAGTCCTGAGTGTCAACCAGCTTTGCCTTGCTCCTAGAAGTGAAATTTCAAGCTTCCGCCAACGGTCCGCGACGGCGCGTACTGAATCGGAATCTCTTCGCTCTCCTTCGCGATCTGGTAAATGCTGTTTGATACATTCGTGACATCAAATTCCAGGTCGAGTCTGCGCGGTTCGACATTCCACAAATTCACGCCACTAGCCAGATCGCACGTGAAGTGCTGCGGCAACCGTGGACCGTTCTCGACGATCGTCCCGCTTCCGTAGCGAAGAGCGGTGCCAGTCCAGAATCCGCGCCAGCGATTGTGATAGAAGATCTGCGCCGTG
>QIAA01000071.1 GCA_003224905.1 Acidobacteriota bacterium | reverse complement strand
GGCCTTGGCGTTCAAAGCTCTTGACTACGGGCTGGCCAGAATTGCAAGACCGTCTGGGCAATCGATACCGCGCTGGTACAAACCATTTTCTTCATTTAGAATCTGCGGCCAACTCTGACTAAGGTGAAGCTCTGATGCGCAAGCTCTACCTAAACGTATTGGCGATTTCATGTGTCTGCGTGTTTGTCAGCGGGCAGGATCAGGACTTCGGCAAAGTCCAAATGAAAGTTTCGAAAGTCGCGGGCAACGTTTACATGCTGGAGGGCGCGGGAGGCAACATCGGAGCTTCCGTCGGCGAGGATGGGATTGTCATCGTTGACGATCAGTATGCGCCTCTGGCCGAAAAGATTCAGGCTGCGCTGAAGGGCATCACCGACAAACCACTCCGGTTCATCATTAACACTCACTACCACTTTGATCACACCGGCGGCAATGCGTTTTTCCAGAAACAAGCTCCGATTATCGCCCATGACAACGTCCGCAAACGGCTGGAGGAAGGCGGCACAGCGGGTAATCTCGGCGCAGTCAAGTTTGAACACAAACCTCAATCGAAAGACGCGCTCCCCATCATCACCTTTGACCACGATGTAACCGTGCACCTGAACGGAGAAGATATCCGCGCGCTCCACTTTCCCAGCGGCCATACCGACGGCGATAGCGTCATCTTCTTTCCCAAATCGAACGTCGTCCACATGGGCGACGATTTTGTGACCTACGGATTTCCCTTTGTTGACCTCTCCGGCGGCGGCAGCGTGCAAGGCATGATTTCCGCATTGGAAGCGATCATGCCGAAGTTACCCCCGGATGTAAAAGTCATCCCAGGGCACGGCCCGGTATCAAACCTGGATGACGTGCGCCGCTATGTGTCGATGCTGAAAGACACCAAGAGCGTCGTAGAGGCTGGAATTAAGCAGGGAAAATCTCTCGATCAATTGAAGCAGGAGAATGTCCTCGCGCAGTGGCAGAAGTGATCCGGCGAGTTCATTACGACTGAACAGTGGCTCGTGACGCTCTATAACGAGCTGACCGGAAAGAAAACCGGTGAGTTCATAAAGCATAATTGAGGCTTGATTGGAGACTACTCATGAATGGAAGCGGATTTCAGACCCAGTGGACGCCCCGGATGCTGAGTATTGTCCGCATCGTTGCCGCATTTATGCTGATGCAGCATGGAGGCCAAAAACTATTTGGCTATCCGCCATCGGCACACCCGATGCCTCACCCCCTGCCGCCACTGATGCTGGTGGCCGGCATTCTTGAATTCTTCGGCGGCCTGCTCTTGCTGATCGGCTTGTTTACCCGCCCCGTCGCTTTCATCCTGGCGGGCGAGATGGCTACAGCCTTCTTCATGATGCATGTGCCACGGGGACTTTGGACCGTGAATAACATGGGCGAACCGGCGTGCTCAACTGCTTCATCTTTCTTTATCTGGCGGTGGCTAGGGGTGGGGCGTGGAGCGTTGATCGCTTGTGGCGCGGGAGTCCGCAAGCTTGATTTTCAGATCTGCTATATCCGGAAGGCTTGGAGAATCCGGATGCCTTCTCTCCCCTCCAGCGGTTTTGCATATCAGCAACCCGCAACCTAGAATCGGCAATTCGTGGACGTCCACCACATTGCCGAGCTGCTGCCACCCTTTCTCTCGCGGATTCCAGGCGCGGAGCCTTTGCGTTCCGAGCCGGTCGTCACGGAGCGCAGCGGTGAGGCAGCTCTTGAGCAATCTGCTGCTCTATCAAGTATACAACTGCGATTAATATCGATATACATCGATTTACTTCTGCGCTGGAATTCCCGCATTAATCTCACTGCCGTGCGTGATCCAAGCGAGATTGTCACACGCCATTTCGGCGAATCTTTCTTTGCAGCCCGCTACCTCTTTCCCCGCAGTACTCGGATAGCGTCGGACGCTACTTCGGCCATTCAACCCAATTCGGGAACCGAAGCAGTGCCCCCGCCAGCTCGGGTTCTAGACCTCGGCTCGGGAGCTGGTTTCCCCGGTCTGCCGATTAAGATCTGGGCACCGGATGTTCACCTCACGCTGCTGGAGTCCAACTTCAAGAAAGCTACGTTCCTTCGCGAAGTTGTCCGGGCGCTCGGATTAACCGCAGTTGATGTAGCTGCCGTTCGTGGTGAGGATTTCTCGGCGCAAGCTGACGTCGTGACGCTGCGGGCGGTGGAGTGTTTCGAAACAATTCTTCCAACAGCCACGCGTCTGGTCGCTGTAAATGGTCGCCTTGGAGCCTTGATCGGGCAAGGCCAGGTGGAGCGCGCAAAAGAACTGGTTCCGCAGATGCGGTGGGGAAAGCCGGTTCCCATTCCTCTATCGTCAAATCGTGTCCTGATGGTCGGGTGCGTACCTAGGTAGTTAAGAACCGAATGTCTAAACACATATAGGAAAGTGGGACGAAATGGTTATCGCCAGGCCAGAATACTGCAGCTAGGATGCTTGCTATGTCGAGAATGACTAGACGCCGCACACTCATTACCTCCCCACTTGCATGGCAAATGACCGCAGCTCCGGTATCGCATCCGCCAATTCCGGTCCTCGCGGCGCGTGGCGGCACCCAGGTCAAGGCGCCGCACGGCGTGGTACTCGTGGATACTCGCGAACAATGCCCGTTTGATTTTTCGCGTTTCGCAGGCTGGTTTGCCGGGGTTGAGAAGAGAGCACTCGCGCTCGGCGATTACACAATCGCGGGCTTGGAAGAGACTTGTATTGTAGAGCGGAAGGATCTGTCGGACTTGGTTCACTCGTTCACGGTTGAACGATCTGCTTTCGTCGCTCGCCTCAGGCGGATGAGCTCTCGTCCGCACCCATTGCTTGTCATCGCCACAACTCTCAGCCAGGTCAAGTCTCCGTATCTGCATTCAGGTGTGAATCCCAATCGAGTGCTGCAGTCCCTGATCGCCGTTCTCGCGGGATTAGGTGTGCCGTTCGTGACTACGGAAACCCACGGACTGGGAGAGGAGGTCGTTGCCTCGTTTCTCTATCAGATTCATCTCTATGACTGGCTTGAAAAGAGTGACCACGGGAGGTTCTTGACCGACAATGATCTCTAGATGCAGGCGGAGACTTACGTGTTGATTCTAATTCTACCGAATGTGCTGATCGTGGGCGATTACACAGTCGCTTGATCAATCAGTGTTTTCGCACACTGCAATGCGGAGGAATCTCTATGACGTTCCACGTGGAACACTCCGGTCTGTTTGCTACGGCAATGCTGTATCGTGAGCGGCACAATATTAGAGTTCTCCAGAAACTGGGCTCACCCGACGTTCCACGTGGAACACTCCTGTGGAACCAATGTTGATATCACCTCCAATCAGCATGGTTTCAATGAAATGCCAGCTTCGCTCTCCTGCACCTAATAATGTCGTTGCGCTCGTAAACTAGTTGCGCTTATTCTGCGCTCACCTCTCGATTCTCCAAAACATAAATGGGACACGTTGTCGCGGTAGCCAACCAGAAGGGTGGCGTCGGCAAGACTACGACTGCCATCAACTTGGCCTCATCGTTCTCTGCAGCTGAAGTGAATACGCTACTGGTGGATTGCGATCCGCAGTCCAACGCCACCAGCGGCTTGGGACTCAGCAAGGATCCGGCCCGAATTAACACGTACGACTTGCTCATGGGCTCTGCCAATCCGGTAGATGCTGTGCACAAAACCCAGCTTGAGCAGTTGTGGCTGATTCCATCCCACAAAAACCTGATCGGTGCCAATATCGAGCTCGTGGAAGCTGAACAGCGGGAGTTCCGGCTTCGCGTTGCACTCGAGCCCTTGCGTGAGAGATTTCAATTCATTGTGCTCGATTGTCCGCCAGCTCTCGATCTACTGACCCTCAATGCCCTGGTTGCTGCGGATTCCGTGTTGATCCCCATGCAGGCGGAATATTTCGCTTTGGAGGGGATCAGTGAGTTGCTGCACACGGTGGGGCTGATTCGCAACAGCTTCAATCCTCGACTGGAGATTGAAGGCGTCGTTCTGACGATGTTTGACGAACGGACCAACTTGGCGCAGCAGGTAACGGCCGAGCTACGGCGTTTCTTCGGAGAGAAGTTATGCCAGACGAGCATCCCCAGGAACATTCGGCTGGCGGAAGCGCCGAGTCACGGGAAGCCTGCGCTGCTTTACGATCCGCATTCCAAAGGAGCGGAGAGCTATATCCGCCTGGCGAAGGAAATCATCAGTCACCATTTTGCCCAACCGGTAGCGGAGGCCGTCGCGACTGCTACTGAAGTGGTTGAACCGGCAGAAACGACGTCTGAAGTCACCGCTGTCGCCGAAGAGCAGCCGATTGCAGTGGATCCGGTGGTGGAGGAGGACCAGGCCTTTGCAACTCCCGTCGAGACAGCAAATCACGATACGGCGACCAATGTAGAGGAAATGACGCCAGTCCCCGAGATGGATCGGACGGCATAGATCGATGAACGTGAATTTAGCAGATATCGATATATATCGATATAGTTTCCCGAGAGGACTATGACAATCACAACTGAGAATGTAGTGACCGAAGAGAAAGCGGCCGACAGTCCCGTAGACAAGCGCAGGGCGCTGGGAAGAGGGCTGGAGTCGCTGTTGCCTGGAGGATCGTTCAGACCGCGCGATCTCGGGGCTGGGATAAGTGACCAGCCCGTGCCGGACCGGATCGCAACCGCGGTACCGGCTCCACACGGATCGGTCGACAATAGGGTGGCCCAGATTCCGCTCGACCAGATTGATGAGAATCCGTACCAAACGCGGCAGGTGTTCGATCAAGCGGCACTCCAGGAACTTGCGGATTCGATTCGAGCAAACGGTGTTGTGCAACCGGTGGTAGTCAGGCCGGCGCCAAACGGCCGCTATGTGCTCATTTTGGGTGAGCGGCGCTGTCGCGCGTCGAGACTGGCGGGAAAGGCCACAATTCCGGCCATCATTCGCACCGTATCCGATCAACAAGCCGCGGAGATGACGGTCGTCGAGAATCTTCAGCGCCAGGACCTGAACTGCCTGGAGCAGGCACAGGCGTTTGTCCGTCTAAGCAGGGAATTCGGGTTAACCCAGGAGCAGATCGGCCAACGCACCGGCATGGCGCGGGAATCGGTATCGAACTACATGCGGCTGCTTAAGCTTCCGCCTGCAGTGCAGGACTATGTTCGCAAGGGGGATTTGGGGTTCAGTGAGGCCCGAGTGCTGCTGCAGCTGAGCGATTCTGAAACCATTCTGCGGATTGCTGAACAGGCAATGCGCGAGCACTTGTCGGTAGCGCGACTGCAAGAGTTGGTGGATCGCACGAATCATCCGCGACTAGTCGAGACCCGCGCAGCCCGATGGCAGGATCCAAACGTTAACGCCGTGCAGAGCGAGATGGAACGGGCTTTGGGCGTGCGAGTGCGCATAAATGATAGAAATGGCAAGGGCAAGATCGTCATCGAGTACATTTCCCTCGAGGATTTTGACCGGGTTGTAGGGATGCTGAGGGCGAAGGCATAAAGCCCATTCAGATGATTCCCAATCCGGATCACCTGGACCAGGAGTACGTGACCTTTATTGCAAATTTCTGCTCTCGCAATTGCATGGGATTTCCCGCAACCAGGCTCTGAAACCGGTTGCCTACGTTGTAGATCAGGTACAGATCGCTGTCTGGACGGAAGGTGTAGCGCACGCGGAAGTTGGCGCTCACCGCTTGAGTCTGCGCAGTGTCGGTCTGCACAAACGTGGTCGCGTTCAGGAACCGATTAAATGCATAGCTGACCTGCACTCCCGCCAGCGCAATATCGAAATCCCCTTGTGGAAGCCGGAATGAGTTAAGCGTGTTGTTCACTCCTAACGCAAGATGCGGATTGGGACGGTACTGGGCCGTCATCGTCGCGGTGTTCAGACTTCCTGTGTAGTAGCTTCCCCATTTCTCTGACGCTGTGAAAGTAAGCCTGTGGTTGCCGGACGACGTGTAAGCGACCTGATGCGAAGTAAACTTGTAACTGCCGGCGGGAATGGAAATGTCTTTGTACAGATGCAGCGGCTCGCCAAGAAACTGATACACGACATCATGTGGGAGCGAGTCGATCTCAGCCCCATTGTTAAAGAGCACGCGGATACTGGGTGTCCACTCGCGATAGATCAGCTTGCCAGCCGTATTCGGATCGTGGTTAACAAGACCACCCAGGTCCAGCTCGCGGATGTTAAACACCTTAGGGCGGGGCGTGAAATTGAACTCAACTATCGTTGGCTGGTCGTCAATTCTGGTAAGGAAGCCGATTTCGGCATTAAAGTTTCTCTCGGTCACGCCATGGCCGGCATAGATATTGAACCAGTTGTTCGCGTAGGTCAGGCGGCCGCCTAAGGCAGTATTGTTTCCTTGCACTCCGGAAGTCCAGGTCTTGGCGTAGTATCCGCGTAAGTTGAGATTGCGGAACAGAACAAACTTCGCGTCAACTCCTCCGGTCCGGTTGTACGGATCCAGCGGGCTGCCCGACTGCTTGTCGGTTGCGATAAATCCAATGTAGGAACCCGGAGTGAGAGGCCGCTTTACGCGAACAATCGCGTAGTTTCCGTATGGATTAGGCCCCTGAGCGCGAGTCTTCACGTCCATAATGCCCAGATCCAGGCCAGCAGCATGTCCGGCAATCTTGCCGCCAAAATCAATCGGAACCTCCTGTCCCGAGACTGGATCGATCCCGATCTGCCGGGTGAAAAACAGCAGATCCTGATTCCAGAGCAGGAAATCGAAGATGTCGGAATCTTCCAGAAAAAAGCGGCGCTTCTCCGGAATCTGAATGGGATAGGGCGTGAGATTGAACTGCTGCTGGTCCACATCGGAGTCGGAGAAGTCGGTGTTCACCGTGCCAACTGCAATAAGACTGCTGGTCAGGCCGTACTTTATGTCCGCGCCGCCGGTGTGCAACGCACTCCACGGCTGGCCGGAGAACGCGTGCGCACCGAGCAAGCCGTATGGCTTAACAATCAGAAGACGACCGCTCTCAAGTCCCTTCAATCCTTGCAGGACGCCGGCCTGAGAGACGCGCCAAAATCCGAAGATTCTCCTGTAGCCGGACCAGACGTCCTCTTCGTTCTTGCGGCGGATGAAACGGCGGAAATTAAGTCCCCAGTTGACCTCGGCGCCTCCGTGGAAATTCAGAGTGCTGAATGGAATGGCTACGGTTGCCGTCCAGCCATCGCTCGCGATCTTGGCCGCCGAATGCCAAAGTCCATCCCAGCTGGGATCGACAATTGAGTCACCCTGCGGTGGCGCTCGCTCTTCAATTATTTCGCCATCGCGCTGCGTGCCCAACGGATTTACTTCGAAGATGTATCCGTTGCGATGGCTCAATGTCGGATCGATCATGATGGCAAAGTTGTCGTCCAGATCCATGGAAAGATCACGGCGCAGTTCGGTAGCCACAATCGCTTGCGAATTCTCGTCGTAGCAGTGGATTCCGAAGTAAACATGGTGGGAGTCGTACAGGATGCGCACTTCGGTTTTCTCTGTGGCCGGGCTGGTTTCGAGTGGTTCTCTCTGGCGGAAATCCGTGATGGGTGATGCAGTGCTCCAGGCGGGATCGTCGAGGCTGCCGTCAATTCGAGGTGCATGATCCGTATGCGCCGCCGCAGCTCGCGTGGCCAGACTCTGCGCACCCGCCAGGGTCGGGACACTGGCAATGATGAGCAGCAGTGCAATCCTTCGTATAGCTGGCGCGCGCAGGATTCCTCCCGAAGCCTTTTAGACGAACTAGCGGCAGGTTTGTCGTGGCGTGTACTTCTTTTTACGACTCCAGTTCCTCAGCAGATAAGAATCAAGAGCGTAACAGTGGAGCGGCGGTCTATCTTTTGCCGCGAGATCCTTCCCAATTGAGCGCTTCGGCCTGACGGTTGCGGAAGGAAAGTGGGAATTGTGTGATTCACCAATGTCTAGTCGAGTCAGCGGCTGTCAAAGCTGGGGATCGACGTGGCTTCAAAGCTCCGACTTCTCCGATTGCCACGACCAGGTTTTGTAGCGCTGGCGAAGTTCTGATTTCAGCAGTTTTCCTGTGGAGGTGTGCGGCAGCTCGGGCAGGTATACGAAATCGTCAGGCAATTGCCATTTTGCGAACCTGCTGACCAGAAATGTGCGCAGTTCTTCGCTGCTGACGGTGGTTCCATTCTTCAGCACTATAAGGGCCAACGGCCTCTCCTGCCATTTGGGGTGCGGAACGGCCACAACTGCCGCCTCGGCCACGGCTGGATGAGCTACAAGTGCATTCTCCACATCAACCGAACTGATCCATTCCCCTCCCGACTTGATGAGGTCCTTCGTCCGATCAGTAATCTTGACGTAGCCAGCGGGATCGATGGTGACCACATCACCGGTGCGGAACCAACCATCGGTGGACCACTTATGGCCTTCTTCCGGCAAATTGTAGTAACTGCCGGCAATGAAGGGACCTCGCAATTCCAGCTCGCCTGGTGCTTGACCATCCCAGGGGACCTCGCCGCTGTCTCCGATAGCACGAATCTCAACAAAGGGTGACGGCACGCCTTGCCTGGTGCGAAGCTCGTACCTAGCATCTTCGGAGCAGGACTGCATTTCCGGGCCCAGCGTGCAGACAGTACCGATTGGAGCTGTTTCGGTCATTCCCCAAGCGTGAATCATGCGCACACCAAATTTGTCGAAGCGGCGGAATAGGGTCTCCGGCGCGGCGGATCCCGCGATGATTATGCGCATGCCTTTTGGCAGGGACCAGCGCTTGGGTTCCCTTTCCAGACACTGCAACACGCCGAGCCAGACGGTTGGGACTGCGCCGGTCAACGTGACCTGTTCGGCAGACAGTAGGTCCAGGATCAATTCGGGTTGCAGGTTCGGCCCCGGCAGAACGATCTTCGCGCCATTCATCACAGCGGCGTAGGGCAGACCCCAGGCATTGGCGTGGAACATGGACATCGCGGGCAGGACAGTGTCGGTGCGTGAAATGCCGAAATTGTCCGGGAGCGAAATCGAATAGGAATGCAGCACGATCGCGCGATGGGAGTAGACAACGCCCTTTGGCTTGCCAGTGGTGCCCGAGGTGTAACACATTCCGGCCGCGTCATCTTCGTGGAGCTCGACGTATTTCGGAGTTGCGTTGCTCTGCCCTAGCAGCATTTCGTAGTCCTCATACCCATTGGGTACGGGATTTCCGCTAAATGGAACCACAATGACGCGCTGGAACTTGACCCGATCTTTGAGTTTCTCGAATACCGGCAGAAGGACGTCGTCTACGATCAGAACGTGATCCTCGGCGTGGTTGATAATGAACGCCAGTTCGTCGGGATGGAGCCGCAGATTGAGTGTGTGGAGCACTCCTCCAATAATTGGTACGGCGAAGTACACCTCCAGATGGGCAGAGTGATTCCACATTAGGGCGGCGACGCGATCGCCAGGACGCACGCCGCTTTGCTGAAGGGTGTCTGCCAGAGCTCTTGCTCGGTGGTACATGTCATCATAGGTGTAGCGGTGAGTGGAATTGTCCGGACGGCGGGAAACGATCTCAACATTCGGGAACAGCTTGCCTGCTCGCTCGAAGAGCGGAGTCAGCGTAAGCGGAAACTGCATCATGGTTCCCTTCATTAGGGCACCTCAGGTACGGAATGACGGCTGGAAATTTTACATCGACTCAGGACGGGTAGATTTGTTTCTTGCGAGAGCGCCAGCGAGCATGTAGGTGGTATCGCAATAGTTAAGAACCACGCTGGTAATCAGGTGGAATGGCGGGTCTATTTTGGATCCTTCCAAAGCCCTCTGACTGAACCAAGGAAGACCCGCAGCCAAGGAAAGTGGGATGTCATATTGGATAAGGATCCAATGCGATCGGTGGCGAGGCAGATGATGCAGGGCACTGCAGTGGAGGTGGAGGGAAAGGCTCTGCGCGTGACCTGCATGGAGCTGGCGTTTTCGCGCCGTGAGGTTCGTGATGAATGGGAGGGAGTATCAGGCAATCGAGCAGAACCCAGAGAAGCCAAGCCGATGGGGGCAGTTCGCGCGTCAGGCGCACCAAGTGGTGCAGTTCCGGGATCTGGCGAGCCAGCGATATGTGGCGGTTGCGGTGGACGGGGAGGTGAAAGAGTACGGGAAATGATCTAGAAAGTCCGGCGAATCAAATGCCCGAACAGGTAGCTGCTTTCCCAAGCTCTGCGGATCCACGAGCAGGCCAACTTCCCTTGGGTCTCTTAAGTCTTCGTCAAAACCCTTGACAGCCTGATGGGCGAGCGCCAAAATCAAATCCCCACCGCAGACGGCCCAATCAGCACAATTGAATCAACGGAGGAAGGAGATTCGCAATGACATGCGACAGGGGTGTTTGCACAAGGACACTGTGGATTCCAATCGTGTCAGTTTTGCTTATGGGAGCAGGTTATGGGAACGATGGGCCTTTAGAGGATCCCAATCAAGCAGGCTCGGCTACCGGTAGCACGGCGCTTTCGAGCAGCGACACGGAGGCGGTCGGTTGCGCCCAGCCCGGAGTCGAGCACAAGTTAACGGTAAAAGACATAAGTGACATGCTAGCGGCAAAAGTGCCGGACAATGTGGTGCGATCTGCGATCCAAGGGCGGACCAGCACCCTTGACATTTCGCCGGCACAGATTGCCGAACTTAAAACGGCGGGGGCGTCAGACGAACTCTTGATGACCCTGACCAGCGGCTCGGAGGTATACATCGGGTGGAGCGTACTGCCGTCCAAGGTTGTGCGGGATAACTACGGTCGTCACGTGATGAACAAGTACTTTGGAGTTGATATTGTCATCGCAAATCGCAATACCGGTCCTGGCGGTAACGGCGACAATGGAGATAGCGGCAACGCTCAGTCGCTGATCGTAACCGCCCTGGAGTTCTGTCATCGCCAACTACGGGATGTATCTATCGATCCCACGCTAGTGCGTGGATCCCTGCAGAAGGGAGAGCTCACCGGCCGACGGACCCAGGTGAGTCATCTTATTCAGGCGATTGGCGACGTGGCATCGCCATCGGCAGCGTTTTTTAAAAATGAAATCCACAGAGGAACGTTTTCTGGGGCGGCTGCGCTGTTCACCCCCTGCGAACCGGATTTGAACTGGTGTGGCCGGACACAATCCTTACCTATCTGGAAAACTGGGACAAAGATGAAGTATTCAAGAAAGGATTCGTGGTCGCCGCAGGTTCCTCGAACAGGGGACGGATTTTCATTCCCATTGAGATCATTTACCCCCGGCCTCTCGGAAAGAAAGCCGGACGTGATACTTACAACCAGTGGAAGCAAGCGACGAAGGGCAACTACGATCCAGAAAAGGTGAAGAAGAGAATAGGGACGCTCGTTGTCCTAGGACAGCAGATCACTTTGGGGGAACGACGGCGATATATAAAACAGGAATAAGACAACTCGCCAAGAGTCAGATTTCTTAAGAGCATGCGAGTTCTCAAAATCAAGAGGCCCGGCGGAATAGCCGGGCTCGATTGATTGCGTTAGAGCAACTTGGTCTAAGGGACGATCCGATCCGCAAGCGTGTCGTTGTGAAAGCTGGTGTGATCACGCATGTCGAACCAGGGCCCCTGGTTTTTGGACATCTGTGCCGCATCGTTGGTCTCGCTGGTGGCGAGATCATGCCAGGAGCTAAATCGAACAATGGAAAGATAGTTCCAGGGTCCACCTTCCAGATGCTGCATGATGACGTTGCCGGCCGCTCCGGGTTGCGGCGCAGCGCCGAGCATTTTTTCCAGTTGGTCGCGATGCGCAGGTACGGCGCGATAGACAGAAACAACGTACTCCGACCCGGATGTCTTTGAGGCTTGGTCACCAATACCCATGGCGCGAGTGAATTCGGCCCAGGAGGGGCCATTGGCGTAGGTGTCATTGTGCCAGGCATAGAGGTCGCGCACAGACGATGGGATCGCGGAAGGGGTAGCTTCTACGGTGGCTTTGGTTCCCATGTGCTGGATGACGACGTAATCCCAGGCGTCGCCGTAGTTGTGGCGCAGGACGATGGTATGTCCGGGCATGGGATCATTGGGAAGCGGGGTCTTGAACGAATCAGCAAGTTGAACTGCCTTGCCGGGGGCGGCGGTAGCGAAATGGACATGGTAGACATCGGTGCGAGCCGGTGAGTTTTGGGCAGCTGAGACGGAGAGCAACATAAGCAGCACGAGGAGCAGAATGGGAATGCTTTTCAAAGTTTCCTCCAACCTTGGGTTTTGACTTGAAAACGTGAGACGTGGGCCCCGATCAGGCCCGCCAATCATAGCAGCCTGATCGGGCGGCGTGGGACTTATCGAGGTGGCTGGCAACCGAGAACTGAGGAACTAGCGAAATGAGAACTCTCCGAGATTCTTAATGCAATCGGGAAACGACTGCGCACTACATTCAGTGATGACGTTGCTCAGACCGTGGAAATTACCTCTGTTGACGAAGAGGGGTTTGTTCATAGCGGGCCAGATGGCGTTGACCGCGATGCCTTTTGGACGAGATTCGAAGACGTATCGGTCACTGAACAGGAAAATTCAAACTGAGATACTGCCATGGGCGGCATACTTTGAGGTTTGCAGGTCGCTGTGCGACAATCTTGCGCCGAAGGAAGAAACCTTATGCGGAAAAATGCTTTGGTATTCGCTGTTGCGGTTGCATTCACTCTCGCGGCCGGTGCGGCGGCAAAGAAATCCGATGCAAAGACTTCCGGGCCGACGCCCGACAAGGCTCTCCTGCAAAAGCTGTTGGACGGGTGGAACACGATGGATCCTGCGAACGTCGCGCAGTATTACGAGCAGGGTCCACATACTTTTTTTGATATCGCTCCATTGAAATACAGCAGCTGGGATGAGTATGCGAGTGGAGTAAAGAAATTGCTGGCTGATTACAAGACCTTCAAGCTGACCCTGAACGATGACGCGGACGTGCACCAGCATGGGGACGTGGCGTGGTCCACGGCCACACTAAAAGAAGAGGCGACCCTGAAGAACGGGAAGCGCGAGATGGCGAACATGCGCTGGACTGTGGTCTGGCAGAAGCAGGATGGGAAGTGGCTCATCGTGCATGAGCACACGTCAGAGCCGCTGCAATAGCCGCACTGTCTGCTTCTGTTAACCTGTTCGCTCCGGCAATGAGTCAAAACGCTCTGAAGCTCTTCCTTTGTTTACTTTCAGGCTCATTGCTTAGTTCTTGTGGATCGCCTGGAATTCCGGTTCCGCCGTCTCTGGAGCTGCCCAAACCGGTTAGTGATTTGCGGGCGGTGCGGAAAGGCAGCAAGGTTTATCTGAGCTGGACAATACCCACAAGAACGACGGAGCGACAAACTGTCCGCTACCTAGGGCCCACTCGAATCTGTCGCGCGTTGGAGAAGACGGTTGGTGAGTGCCGGAATCCAATCGCTGAACTGGCCCCGCCCTCGCAAGTCTCCAAGCAGCAGAGAAAATCACCACCTCAAAAATCAGACCTCCAGGCGAGTTACATAGATACGTTGCCGCAAGAACTGCAGAGCAACAATCCTGACGCACAAATTACGTATACAGTTGCGGTTCTGAACGAAAGCGGCCGTAGCGCTGGACTTTCGAATGGCGTCCGAGTACCCGCAGCCCCCACATTACCGCCTCCCCCGAGTCTCAATGCAGAGCCTACGACACAGGGCATCCATCTTTCCTGGAGTTGTGACTCGCAAATTCCCGGCTCGATCCCGGCAATTCAGTACCGGATTCGAATTTACCGGAGAGCACAGGGGGATCGTAACGACGTCAAGGTTGGCGAAGTGGACTTTAATTGCGCGACCTCGTCAATGGTCGATCAGAGCTTCGAGTGGGAGAAAACGTACAAATATCGGGCAACGGTTGTAACTCTCTTGACGATAGCAACAGACAAGACTCAAGCCGAAATCGAGGGCGACGACACACCCGTCACCAAGCTCCTCGCCCATGATGTTTTTCCACCAGCAGTTCCTGCCGGCTTGCAGACCGTGGCGTCAGGCCCCGAAGAACCACCGAGCGTGGACCTCGTGTGGATGCCGGATACGGACACAGATTTGGCTGGTTACAACGTATATCGGCGGGAAGAAAGTGCTCCATGGGGCAAGGTAAACCGGGAGCTGATTAAGGCCCCCGCCTTTCGCGATCAAGACGTTCAGCCGAAAAGGACGTATCACTACTCTGTTTCGGCGGTCGACCTGCGCGGCAATGAAAGCGAACATTCGCCGGTAGCCAGCGAAACCGTGCCCTAAGGCCTCACCTCAGCCAGGTCCAGATCAATCCAAGCGTGGCCACCGAAACAGCCGCTGTAGTGATCCAGCCGAGGAGATTGATTGCTGGTCCATTGGTTCTTTCGCCCATGATCTGGCGGTTGTTCGTGATACGCATGATGATGATCATCAGCGGCGGAGCTAGTAGACCCATAAGCAGCGCAGCCAAGAACAGCGCATTAATGGGGTTAATGCGTGAAAAGCCAATCGCCACGGCAACACAGGTGGAGAGAGCAATGACGGCATAGAACTCGGGGGCGTGCTCCAATTTGTGATTGAGACTGTGTTTCCAGCCAAAGGTTTCGGCCAGGGCATACGCGGCGCCGCTTGTGAGGACCGGCACTGCCAGGATCCCCACCGCAATAATGCCGACCGCAAAAAGAGCGCTGGCGGCGCTACCGGCGAGTGGAGTAAGAGCCTGGGCGGCGGCATGAGCTGAGTCAATGTTTCTTTGTCCGCTCTTGAATAGAGTTGCCGCAGTACAAAGGATAATGAAATACATTACCAGGCAGGAAAACAGCATCCCAAGTGTGACATCCCAGGCGCTCTCATGCAGTTCCTCATCGGATGCTCCGTGCTGACGGGCGCGATCATGCCAGCCGTTTGCAATCTGCTCCTCGACCTTCTGGCTTGCCTGCCAAAAAAGGAGATAGGGAGACAATGTGGTTCCGATGACGGCCACCAGCATCGAAAGCGAATTCACGTTGAAAGCAAACGTCGGTGTTAAGGTGCCCCGAATTACTTCGCTCCAATCCGGCCTGGCGAGCACTGCTGCGCCGACGTAAGAAAAGAGCGCCAAGGCCAACCACTTGAACGTTCTTAGCAGCAGTGCATAGGAACCCCAGGTTTGTAGTCCTAGAATCAGCCCTGTGATGCTTAGAATGATGACGGTGGTCGGAACCGGGACCAGCAGACGGATGGCTGCGGCAATCGCTCCGAGGTCCGCGCCCGCTTCCACGATGTTGGCGATCATCAGGGCGATGACCACAGGGTAAAGCAATCGTCGGGAGTAATATCGTCGCAGAACCCCGGCTATTCCTAGGCCAGTGACCGCACCAAGCTTTGAGCAGAGGAAGACAGCAGCCGACATCATGGGGAAAATGACTGGTGGCACCCAGAGCAGGGAAAATCCACACGCCGCACCGGCTTTGGCGTATGTTCCGACCGCGCTGGGATCGTCATTCGCGGCACCCGTGATCAGGCCAGGGCCCAGCAGGCGCAACAGAGAGCGAAACCGGAGGTGCCGCTGTTCTGATTGGGCTTCCCTGCTTATTAGTGGCCTGTGCGGGCCGATGGTTTGAGCTACCGCTTCTTCGCTCACTGGTTGCACCCGTAGGAGTTGAACTGCACGGCTTTAGAGAGACTACGAAGGTCAAATCCGCAAATGTGCAAGGCACAAGTAGATGCAGGTCCGGAGCAGCAGGTTGGAATTGCGGGCCGATCATTTTGACGAGTGATGAATGTGGTTCGTTGTGTTACAAACGTTCCAGATGTCACTCGGAGCCGATATTTCTGCTGTTTTCCTTTGTGATTTCTGATCAGATAGTGCGCGCATGAAATATTGCCGGTTTCAACTGAATGGCCAACCGCACTATGGGCTTGTCGAAAGCGTGTCTGGTGTGGAGAAAATCACCCGCCTGTTGCCCAGGTCACCGCAAGCGGCAGCCGGTGAAATGGAGGACTTGCCTAGCAAACGCATGGATCATATCTTGCTCGCCAATGCTGCGCTGTTGCCTCCGGTCCAGCCTTCCAAGATCGTTTGTGTTGGCCGCAATTACCGTGAGCACGCGGACGAATTGGGCCACGAAATCCCGACCGAGCCCTTGATCTTTCTGAAGCCCCCGAGTTCCCTGCTGGCTCCAGGCGGAATCATCCGCCGACCGGGCATTTCCGAGCAAACCGATTATGAAGGCGAACTTGGAGTCGTGATCTCCAAGACTTGTTACGAGCTTTCGCCAGAAGAAGATGTGCGTCCTTACATTCTCGGCTACACCTGCGTGAACGATTTCACCGCGCGCGATCTGCAGAACAAAGATGATCAGTGGACCCGGGCCAAAGGGTTCGATACATTTTGCCCCGTTGGACCGGTAGTAACGGATGAGATCGATCCGTGGGCTGGCGTGCCTGTTGAAACCACGGTCAACGGTATACTTCGCCAGCAAGGCAACACGCGCGATTTCATTTTTGCCCTGGATATTGTGATTCGCTATATCTCGAACGTCATGACCCTTCTTCCCGGGGATTTGATAGCCACCGGAACACCGAAAGGCGTGGGACCGGTCAAGGCCGGCGATGTAGTGGAAGTCAGGGTTGAAGGTGTGGGAACCCTAAAAAACCGGATCGAGGACCGAAGCTAGCATGCACCACCGTTTTGTTCTTCCGTAACCTTACAAGCTCTTCCCGAACTCACGAGTCCGGCTTTATTCTGATAACTGATTGGATAAGAGCGAAGGCTCCAACGATCCCGAGTTAGTCTTTCGGTTGAAGGACCAAAGACGCTGGGGAGGAAGGAGCCTCAGATGATGATTATAGGATGTGATTTTCATCCCAGCTGGCAACAAGTGTGTTGGCTGGATACGGAGACGGGAGAAACTGGGGAGCAGAAGCTGGTGCAGGCCTTG
>QIAA01000070.1 GCA_003224905.1 Acidobacteriota bacterium | reverse complement strand
CGAGTAGCAGCGATTTCCCGGCCATTTTCATCACGCGCCGATGGGAGCGCGTAGTAATGCCGGAACAACTCGTACGTGCCATCAATCAGATGGATCTTCAATTTGCGGCTCCATGACCACCTACAAGGCCAATACCGGGTGAATCAAAATTCTGACCGCCTCCGATGATAGCCTGTTTCAGTGGCGAAAAAAGAGACCAGTGAAGTGCTCT
>QIAA01000069.1 GCA_003224905.1 Acidobacteriota bacterium | reverse complement strand
TGCGGATCGATCTGGATCCAGTACCAGGCGTCAGTTGGGATGATGTACGCCGCGTGGCTCTTGAGGTCCAGGCATTGCTCGACGAGGTAGGCCTTCGTGGCTGGCCTAAGACCAGTGGCTCACGCGGTATGCACGTGAATGTACGGATCGAACCACGGTGGACTTTCGCTGAGGTACGCCGGGCGGCGGTGGCGTTATCGCGCGCTGTCGAACGGCGTGCGCCCGACCTGGCCAGTTCAAAATGGTGGAAGGAAGAACGTCATGGCGTGTTCCTCGACTACAACCAGAACGCCAAGGACCGCACGACATGTTCTGCATATTCGGTTCGTCCACTTCCCGACGCCCGTGTCTCGGCACCGCTTCACTGGCAGGAGGTCGCCGACTGTGATCCCGCCGATTTCACCCTATTCACCATTCCGAAGCGCTTCGCAGAAATCGGCGATCCGCACGCAGGCATGAATAGCGCGCCTGGCTCTCTGGAAAAGCTGCTTGAGCTCGCGGCAAAAGACCAAGCTGCCGGTCTCGGCGACGCGCCTTGGCCACCGCACTTTCGCAAGATGGAATACGAAGCACCTCGAGTGGCGCCCTCCCGTGCCAAATCATCTGCAAAGAAGCCACGAGTGAAGATGCCGCTCATCGTGATCGCTAACTCTCCGGACAAAACAGCGGCGCTCGCAGGTCTTGAGAGATGGAAGAACAAACACGCCAAGATAGCTGGATTCCTCGCCGTGGAGGATGTGCTCGTCGACTCCATGCGCGGCAGGTCATCCACGTGGACGCGCATCCGAGTCAATTTACGCCATGTGCCCGAAGAGTTGCGGCCGCAGCAGGAAACTCCCGACCCTGATGAAGATCCGACGCGAGAGTGGCGTGAGTGGCACAAGAAACGCGGATCGAAAGAGAATCAATGAGTACCGAGCGCCAGACTTACCGCCCGGCTGGAAAAATCGCTGCCAGCTCTTGCGGAGGAACGACTTCAAGCTGGGCATAGGTGCAGTCACTGGGCTTCTTGTCCGTTCGCCATCTGCGAAATTGCGCCGTGTGCCGGAAGCGGCTTCCTTGCATGTGGTCGTAAGCAACTTCGACCACCAGCTCGGGTCGCAGTGGCTCCCAGGAGAGATCTTTGCCCTGACTCCAGCGGCTCTGTCCTCCGGGCATGCGTTTGATGCCTTCATCGGTTGCACTGCTGGCGTCCGCCCAACCCTTCCACGGGTGAGCGGCGAGAGCGTCTTTGCGGTAAGGCTTGAGGAAGTCTGCTAATTCTCGGCGCTTCTCAGTGGAGAAGCTCGCACAAACCCCGACGTGTTGCAGCGAACCGCCATCGTCGAACAGTCCGAGCAGCAATGAACCCACCAGGGTGCGATCACCTTTCTTGTGCCAGCGAAAGCCGGCAACTACACAGTCGCAGTCGCGCTCGTGTTTGACCTTAAGCATCACGCGTTTGTTGGGCTCGTAGGTTCCTGCAATAGGCTTGGCGATGACGCCATCGAGACCTGCGCCCTCAAAGCGACGAAACCAGTCTGCCGCAAGGCTCCGGTCGCGGGTTGCCGGCGTTAGATGGATGGGCGGTGGTGCTGACGCAATCAGCGATTCCAATTCGCGCCGCCGGTTTTGGAATGGTTCGGCGCAAAGATCACGGTCTCGATGGCAAAGCACGTCGAAGAACACGAATGAGGCCGGGATTTGCCGGGATAGAAGATTCACTCGCGACGCGGCTGGATGCAGGCGAAGCTGCAGAGCATCAAAGTCGAGCGAATTTCCTTTTACAATGACAATCTCGCCGTCAAGGACGCACCGGCTTGGCAATGCCGACCGTAACGGCCCCAACAGCTCAGGAAAGTAGCGGCCGAGTGGCTTTTCATCACGGCTTTGAATCAGGATCTCATCGCCATCGCGGAAGACGAGCGCGCGAAACCCATCCCACTTCGGCTCGAACACCCAATCTTCACCGGCTGGCAACTCGTCTACACGTTTGGCAAGCATCGGCAAGACCGGAGGGTTTACCGGAAGGTTCACATCTCATGGTAATACCGCGCGGGTCGCCGCGTCGTAAGGCGAGCGATGTCATCGTTATGGCACTCTACCTGCCGCCGCGAAACTGGATGATCTTTCGACGGTCGCGCTTGGATGGACGGCCCTGTGGTGCCGGGCTGAAATTCATCCCTGCCCGACGCTCCTCTTTCATCTTGAGCCGCAATTCGCGGCTCGTCTCCGTTTCGCGGTAGAGCGTCTAAGCCACAGAGGCCGGGCCGCGTACTTCACTCAGAAGGAGAACCTCAACCTGAAAATCGCCACTCTCAGTTCTGATCTGCAATAGGTCACCAACCCGCACCTCGCGTGCAGGCTTCACGGTGTGGTTGTTAGATTGAACCCTGCCCAGTTCACAAGCCCTTGTAGCCAAGCTGCGGGTTTTGAAAAATCGCGCAGCCCACAGCCATTTGTCGATGCGAAGGTTGGCCATACTCTATCTTTAGTAGCGGGATTGCAAGCGCACTTGCATACAGGAACATGCCGGAATTGCCCGATATTGCCGCTTATATCAGCGCGCTTGAAACACGGATCGTGGCGCAGTCGATCGAGCACATACGGTTGGCCAGCCCCTTCCTGCTTCGTACGGTACAACCACCTCTCACCGATGTGGAAGGCCACATTGTGCGCGACTTGCGACCTGTCGGCAAGCGAATTGCCATTGGAGTGGAGGGCGATCTTTGGCTTGTGCTGCACCTGATGATTGCCGGTCGCTTGCACTGGCGGCCGCGCGGTGCGAGACTGGCGGGACGCAACAGCCTGGCAGCTTTCGATTTTCCCCACGGCTCTCTCGTGCTTACAGAAGCCGGCACAAAGCATCGCGCATCCTTATATGTGCTCAAAGGCGAAGAGGCATTGCAGTCTGTAGATCCGGGTGGAATCGATGTCTTCCTCAGCGACCTCGATTCATTTCGTAACGCGCTAACTGCCGAGAACCGCACGCTTAAGAGGGCGCTTACCGATCCGCGGATCGTCAGCGGCATCGGCAACGCGTATTCGGACGAGATTCTCCATGCCGCCCGGCTGTCTCCCATCGCCCTGACGCAAAAGCTGAAACCGGACGAATGGCAACGCCTGCCTGTTCGCGGCAACTCGTTGCACGCTAAAGCACTGGATAGATCAGCTGTGCGCCGAAGCGGAAAATGAATTTCCTGAAAAAGTAACCGCATTCCGCAAGAATATGGCGGTACATGGGCGGTATGGCGAAGCTTGCCCGACGTGTGGCGAGAAGATTCAGCGAATCCGCTACGCTGACAATGAAACAAACTACTGTGCTGCGTGCCAAACCGGCGGAAAAGTTCTCGCTGATCGCAGTTTATCCCGGTTGCTGCGATCCGACTGGCCGCGCACCCTGGACGAACTCGAAGCACTTAAGCGCCGTTAGAAAATTAGAATTGCTCGTGTGCTTGCTGGCATTTCGTGATCTCGAAGTACATGTTTGTCCTACCCTGCAGTCTTCTCGGTACCACCTGATTAGCACTAGCTGACCTTGGGACTCCGAACATTCCATGGCCACTCGATCGTCAGAGGATACAACGCAGGTGGGCTAGAAACATCCTCCGGAACCATCGAGTCCTGAAGGAAGGAATCAGGTTCAATGCTCGAATCAGTCAATTTTGCGCCCACACCCGCGCACCACTTTTTCGACTCAAGCAGACTGAGGGAACATTTATGCCAGGCAGGTTCGTTTGCCCTCATGGTGCATGCTTTGATCACGAGGGCACCATCTTTGTGGTGGAATGGGTCGAGTCAGGCAGAGTAACGAAACTGCAGCATAGCCTAGTTAAGCTTTGTCACACTGCAACCGATTTGCCTTGTTGAGCCGAAGTGGGATAAATCTTCCCAGACTTGCGTCATTGAGGTTCGCTGTCGACCTCTGGACCTCCCATAATCAATGCCTGATCGCGTTCCAGGGAGCCTCGCCGGAGCTCTTGCGACCACGCTAGCGCTTTCTGCGCCAGTTCCGCCTGGCCAAGCTTCCGGTACGCTATGTACAACTGATAATGGACGTTTCCGTAGTGATCAAGCAGGGCCGCCTTTTGAAGTTTTGGAATTGCGTCGGCAAACTGGCCTAGGCGCACGTAGGCGGTCCCCAGCAGACTGCTGGCTTCTGCCAAATCAGGTTGAAGGGTAAGGGCTTTCTTCAAATAGGGAATAGCCTTCTCATTCTCGTGATTCTGAACATGGAGCCGTCCCAACAGACAAAGTGCGTGCGTGCGGGAAGCGTCCGTTGCCAGCGCACTTTCGAGTTCCTTCTCGGCATCAGCGTCGGAATGGTTACCCAGGTAAAGCTCTCCGAGTGCCTCATGCAGCTCAGGATTCTCGGGGCGCATTTGCAACGCGAGTCGAAATTCCTTGACCGCATCGTCGCTGTCCTGGCGCAGCGCGTAGCCTTCAGCTCGCAGCTGGTGAATGCGCCAGGAGTCAGGAAGCGATTCTTCCAATCGCGTGTAGGCTTCCGTACCGAGCGCTTGGTAAGTTCGCGATAACCAGTAGCTGGCTTCAGCATTCTCCTTCGTGACGCCTCGCACTTGTGCTAAGACATCGGCAGCTGAATCGTATTGCCCCAATGCAAACTGCGTCTTCCCGAGCAGCAGCCGTTGCAAATCGGTCATGTTCTTTTGAACTTGGAGCAAATGCGCGCAAGCGGAATAGCGATGGGAACGGCATGCATCCTGATTTGACCCGGTGCCGTGCGCTACTCCCTGCCATGCCAGCAAGCCGGTTTGAAAAGCTTTCCATTGTTCTTGTGCGTGACCATTGTCACCCGCAATTGAGTAGAGAGCTGCAACTAAAAAATGCTTTGCTGCTCCTTCCGGGAAAGCCTGAAGGCTGATCACAGAATCCTTCGCGGCATCTCGAGAAAGTTCGACGGTGGGGAATTCTCGCTGCAGTGCCAAAAACTCGGGGGAGATTTCCCATGCCTTTGTGACAGATTCGAGCGCAGCAGACGGTCGACTATCCGCAAGCTGTTCTTCCGCTAGACCTAGCCACGCCAGTTCGTTTGACGAATCAAGCTGGAGCTCGAGGTGAAACTCCGTCTCAGCCTGTTCGAGTTTGCCCGCGTGCAAATAGGCGTGGCCCAGAGAGGTGTGCAAGCCGACCTGCCGAGGCTCAATCGTGAGGGCTTTCCGATACTTTTGGGCAGCCTCATCCCAACGACTACGCTGGAATAGTAGATCCCCGAGAAAGCGGTGCCCCCACGCCGACTCCCGATACAAGTGTGCCGCACGGTAAGCCAGGCGGGCAGATAGGTCGAGGTATTGGTGGCCGAGCTTAAACCATGCCTCAGCTTTATCTGGATTCAAGACACCAAGCTGACGATACTCCTCAGCAGCACCTCGGAAGTTCTCTTGAGCGAGGTAGACCGAAGCGAGGGCTTGCCGCGCTTCGGGATTTGACGGATCAAGCTTCAACGCGCGCTGAAGATATGGCAGCGCCTTCTCTGGAGAGCCTAGCCTTAGATAATCCATCCCGGCGATAACGCTTGCACCAAGCAGATTCGGCCTTTGCTGAAGAGCCCTTGAAAGATGGCGCACGGCGCGTTCGTACTCGAAAGCGCTGTGGTAGGCGAGGCCTAGATTAACCTCGGCTTCGAGCAGAGTCGGATCCAACGCCAGCACTTTCTTGAATTCTTCGGTGGCGCGGACGAACTGTCCCTGCCTCAGAGCCTCCTGGCCAGCACGGAAGTGTAGGGAAACCTGCTCCTCGGAGGTTTGACAGATTGCGAGTCGGGGAATGATCGACCACAGAGCGAAAATGATAAATGCACACGTAGACGCTGAGACAGCGCAGCGACGGGGCCGTGGCGCAGAACAGAAATTTCTTGAGGAACGCCCGGCTTCTTTTAGAACGACTGCTGGATTTGCAAGCACATGGAGGAGCACTGCTGAACTGAATACTATCAAAAGAAGTGTGCCCGGGACTCAGAAGAGTCCCAGGCACTTTGCGCTAGAAGCTCATTCTCAAACCGAACTGTATGACGCGTGGAAGGTTGTATTGTGCCGTAACTTTGCCGAAGTTCCCCCCTTGTGAGACTGGCGTACAGCAGCTCGTGTTGGGAGGACTGAACTGCGGGTGGTTGAAAAAGTTGAAGAACTCCGCCCGGAACTCGACGCCGATCCTATCATCCGGGCCGAACTTAGTGTTCTTGAACGCGGCGAAGTCGATGTTTTTGATTCCGTCCGCGCGTAGACTCGGTTCTGTACGTCCTACGTTGCCGTACCCGTAGTCGTTCGTGTGCGAGAACACGGAGGTATCGAACCATTCATTTAATCTGGTATTGAGAGAACCCGACGTGAGCTTCTCGGAACCCGTTCTCGTCGCCCGGGAGCAGCCCGAGTTCGGGATACCCGCATCGCTGAGCAGACCCGGACAGCCAGCAATGCTGAGCGGGAAGCCGCTCTGCAAAGTGATGATACTATTCACCCCCCAGCCTCCAATGAGTTTGTCGGCGACTGGGCCCACGCCACCGGCGAGTTTCTTACCCTTTCCAATCGGCAGATCCAAAACAGCGGAAAGCACGAAGCGCTGCGGAACATCGAACGCATCCAGGCTCCTCTCGCCGCGAAGGTTATACGCATTGGCATCGCCCCAGCCGGGAGAGGCAGCCTCGAGCCAATTAATTTCCGAGTTGGTGTTGTCGATGAGTTTTGCAAGTGTGTACGCAGCAAGAATACTCGCGCCTGCGGCAAAGCGCTTTTGAAACTTGGCCTGCATTGAGTGGTAAATCGAATCGCGGTTGTCTGGCTCAGCGATCTGAACATCGTCAAACTGTGGGTAAGGCAGCAGCAACTGGCCCGCCCGGATAGTCGTACTTGTTCCCACATTACCCGATTGGACAATCCCGAAGAACGGGTTCGGCACCGACTGTGTTAACGCGTTGACTATTGCCGTATTCGCAGCGCTCGGCCCTCCTTGAGGAAGAAACTGCGGAAGCATTTGGTCGAGGTCTTGGCTGTGCATTGGCAGGTGAGTGCCTTTGGATCCGGCGTAGGCGACATCCACCACTGCATTACCGGGGAGTTGGCGTTGAATATCAAAATTCCATTGTTGTACATAGGGTGCGGGGTTACTGCTTATCGGTGCGCTGAGACCGGCTCCCTGCAGGTCAATCAATGCCTGATTCCTGCCCATTGGTTGAATGATTCCGCCGGGGAAGGGATTGCTAAGCACATCGTTGGGAGTAACGCCTCCATCCGCTGAGGCATTCCACGGCTGCGTAAATGTGTTGATGAACATGTTATGGGGAGCGTCATTCCAACGAATATCTACAGGCAGGTAGAACATCCCATAACCGGTTCTGATCACAGTGTTGCTATCCAGTTCATACGAGAATCCAAGGCGTGGACTCACGTTGTTCCAGGCATCCTGGGGGCTGCGGCTCGATCGCTGTGAAGAATGGACTAGCGGAAACGCGCCCTTTAGATTTGGTGATCCGACGGCGCTCGCTATGGGGCTGGGAGCATCCGGCGCAAACACAACCTGCCGGTCGTAGCGCTCCGTCCAGTCCCCCTGGAGGTCCACGCGCAATCCCAAATTGATAGTGAGTTTCCTGGTTGCGCGGAATGTGTCCCCTGCATAAAAGGCCCGATACAAAAGTTGCGTGGCCATACGTGAAGGGGTGACTACGTTGGAATTGTTGTTGGTTCCGTACCCTAGCAGAAAGGAAGCAAATCCGTTTCCACCGCCGCTACTGCCGGCAAAGGCGTCCCCCGGCGCATTCTTCGGGTTCGGGGCCGTCATACCAGCATCGAACTGGTACAGGCCGGCGGGCTGATTACTTTGGAAATAGTTATTACGAAGTATGCGTAATTCACCGCCGAACTTGAGGGTGTGCGCCCCCATGATTTTGGAGAGACTGGGCGTGAAGCTGATGGTGTCATCAAAGGCGCCGATGCCACTTCCGGTTCCGGCGCCGCACCAGCTGCCGTTACCCCACTGGTTGTCGCCCTGCTTTTGTGAAACGCAGACCGTGGGGAGGTGGGTGTATGCGAATTGGGGGGCCAGTGCTGCCCAATTCGGGCCAAACTGAGACAGATCTATGCCTTTGGTGAGAGGGTTGCGCACATAAGTAAACCGCGTGTAGCCGGCATGCAAGTCCAGAATCATCTTCGGTGAAATTGCGATGGTGTCACCGATAGCCAGTTGTTTGGCAAGAGTGTCTTCGGTGCAGCGATCACCGCAGACCCCATTAAATGGACTGTTAGGAAGTGACAAGATGTGGTTGCGGGTAAATCGCCCGAATATCCTCTGTTTCTCGCTGAGGTTGAAATCGATCCTTTCGTTAATCTGATCAATGTTGCCGCCCGCGCTAAAGTTCACAACCAAGTTGTCGAATTCACCAGGCCGAGTAGGCAAGGGGAAAAAATTTAAGAGCGCAACAGCGGTTGGATCGAGCCGGCCGGTGGGAATAACATTACCCGCGAATTGATTCCTACAACCTGGGCCACCCGAGTCACACGTGCCAACAGGGCTGAGCGGGTCAAAAATGGGGAATGCAGACCCGGAAAAATCCCCGCCGCGCTCAGCTACGGTCGGCACACTCGTCGTGAGGGTACTTCCCTTGCGTAGACGATAACCCTCGTAACTCGAGAAGAAGAACAGTTTGTTTCGGATAACTGGCCCCCCGACATTGGCGCCAAACTGGTTCTGGGTAAAGGCAGGCACTGGCAACCCGGCCCGATTAGAGAAAAAGTCGTTCGCATCAAAAACCTTGTTGCGCAGAAATTCATACGCGGAGCCATGGAACGAGTTAGAACCCGACTTGGTGGCCAGATTGATCACTCCGCCAGCGAAGCGCCCATACTCAGGCCCGAGATTGTTCGTCTGAACTTTGAATTCCTGAATGGCATCCTGCGTGGGGACCACAGTGACGATGTTCAGGTATGCCCCATTGGTGGCCACGCCATCCAGAAGGATTTGGCTCTGACCGGCTTGGCCGCCTCCGATCTGAAAATCGCCAAGAGCAAAAGGATTAGCGCCGACTGGGCTTCCGCCCGAATAATTGCCTCCCGAGGGCGCACCCTGCGGCACTACGCCGGGCACCAGGGCTACTAATGCCAGAGGGTTGCGTCCATTTAAGGGTGACTCGGTGACGGTCCGTCCCTCCACAACCTGTCCCAGAGATTGCGTCTCCGTCTGAAGCAGGGGCGTCTCTGAAGTGACCTCGACGGTTTCGGTTTGCGCTCCCACTTGCAACGCAATGTCAACCCTGAGACCACTCTCAATCTCAACTATGATGGGTTCGCGCACGAATTTCTTGAAGCTGCTCTTCTCCCCCTCAATGCGATAGCGGCCGGGCAAAACATTCACAAATGTATAGTTGCCCGTCGCATTTGATTGCATCGTGTGGTTCTCAGAGGTTCCCAGATTAATCAATGTAATAGTCGCGTCGGCAACTGAAGCTCCACTGGCGTCGGTTACGGTACCAGCAATGGTTCCATACACGCTCTGGGCCCAGCCAGTTCGTGGCGAGAGTGCGAAGAGGACAATCAGCACTAGAAGCACCAGCTGAAACTTTCTCGGATGTGGCATTTTTCCCTCCCAAAGGAAGCTCTCGGACAGTTATCACCTGGATCGCGCCGAATCAGTCAGTGGCCACAACGCGTCCTCATCTCGGAACGGAGCCGAACCCCACGAAACAACAGAAAGAAGGAACAGGTAAGGTATGCGATACCTGTACCTGTCGAGTGCAGTGCGGATTATTAGCTCCTTGGAATGAGAGTTGTCAAGCCAAAAATCGTTTTTGTTAGAATTTACGAGGTCTAAAAACGAAAGATTGCGGAAGTCCGCCGACTAAATGGCGGGGCGACCTATCTGGAACTACGGACCCCAAAGTACTTCTCGTCACGCCTTGGACCAACCCCGGCTGGGTACGGGGCCTATTCCTTCCTTGATGGTTAGTAGCTGATTGGCACCGACGTCTTTGAAGATTTCGTGTAATCCGCTCGGCCAATACACTTCGATGTTTGAAGTATGAGAGCTTCCAAGGCCGAAATGCAGTCGAGGGTCGTTACTGGAAAAAAAACTCGATTGGCTCACTACGGCTTGTGCCTGGGTTTTGCCTCCGTAGCTGACCAGCACGCGCGCGCCAATAGCGCTGCGATTTGACTTTACGCCCTCCAGCTTCACCTTGATCCAGTTCGCATTTCCACCCACGTCGTTACGCAGGAGCGAAGGAGCCTCGTTCATGTTCACGATCAATATGTCAACGTCGCCGTCATTGTCGAAATCTCCGAAAGCGCATCCGCGACTGGAATGTGCGGCGGCGACACCAGGACCAGCGGCTTCGACGAGCTCTTCGAAAACACCATTGCCTAGATTACGAAAAACCGCTCGCGGCGTCTTGTTAGCGTACTGCGGAAGCTTTCGTTCGGCTTCCGGGTAAACGTGGCCAGTCACCATGAACAGATCCGGATAGCCATCATTATCGAGGTCAACAACGCCTGCGCCCCAGCACACATAGCGGGTTTCGACACCCAGGCGAGAGGACCAGGTCGCGTCCTCAAAATTGGCCTTGCCGTCATTGCGATAAAGGATGTTTGCGTCATCGGCGAAGTGCGTCTTGAACAGATCGAGATGTCCGTCCAGGTTGTAGTCGCCGATTCCCACGCCCATGCCCGCCTGTTCCATCCCATCATCGCTAAGGGCAGCACCGCGCAGCACCCCTTCCTCGCGGAATGTTCCATCGTGGTTGTTCATGAACAGTAGGCTGGGGGTGGAGTCGCAGGCGACGTAAATATCAGGCCATCCATCTTCGTCAAAGTCCGCGGCCACTACCGTCATGCCATAACTCGGGGTAGCCCGCGTAATGCCGGCACGCTCGCTTACGTCGGTGAAGCTTCCGTCACCGTTGTTTCGATAAAGCGAATGCCTGCCAGTCGGCAGCCCTCGCGGTCCACATTCGACGGGAATCCCTTTCCAGGCGCAACTGCTGTTTTGTCCGGGAACTGGCGCATGCTCAAAAGAAAAGCGCACGTAATTGGAAACGAACAGGTCGAGGTGTCCATCACGGTTAAAGTCTAAGAAGCTGCATCCGGCCCCCCAACGCTCCTGATCATTCCAAAGCCCGGCCGGCTTCGTAGCATCCGTGAAAGTCCCGTCTCCATTGTTGCGATAGAGAATATTCTGTCCGAAGCAGGTGCAAAAGATATCGTCAAAGCCGTCGTTGTTGTAATCTCCGATACAGACTCCGCAAGCCCAGCCGGTGAAGCGCAGCCCTGCTTTTTCGGTCACATCCGTAAAGGTCCCATCTCGATTATTCTTGTACAGCCGATTGGTCGTACCTTCTGGTGCGCCTTCGAGGCGTGTGCCAGAAAGCACGAACAAATCCATCCACCCATCATTGTCGTAATCGATGAAAGCACAGCCGCAGCCCGTGGACTCCACGATGTATTTCTTGCTTTCCACTCCACCGTAGATCACGGGGGCGTGTAGCCCCGCTCTATCAGCGACATCCACGAAACGGGCATTGAAAGGGCGACCAGAAGCTGCAGGTCTTGGCAAGGGTTTAGCGGTGTGGGTCGAAACGCCTTGCGCCAGCAAGCGTCCGGCACGCAGGGCGAGCGTGGCCTCAATTCCAAGTTGCGTAAATCTTCGACGCGTGAGATTCATAACAAATAATCAATTATCGTCTCATGTGAGTTGCAGAGTACCTACAGATGTACAAGGTTTTTCACTGCACAAGTTGAGGTACTAGGCTAGAACACAGAACTAGCCGCGGCCGGAAACGATGCCGGGAACTTAGAGCTCAACTCGGCTATGCCATTTTCCCCTATAACCTGCATTCTATTTCCAACCCCAAGGGCAAGACGCGCAAAGCTGGGCGGCCAGTGCCGTTTAGTGAGCGAGTAATTGCTCTGCTCAGGACCATTCCGCAAGAACAATCAGCGGGAACTGAGGGATGGGTGTTCCCCTCAAAAAAAATCTCCTTCAGGTCACATTGAGTTGAGCGGACTCGCGCACAGGTTCAGAAAGATTTCCCGCAAGCTCGAAATTCCTGATGAACTGAAGCTCTACTGCGCCCGGCACACATTCGGCACCCTGCCCATGGCGGAGACGAGAGACCCGGGCCTCGTCGAAGAAGTGATGGGGCATGCGAGCCTCATTACGACCATGGGCGATCTGCATCGGGAAACGGCTCCGATCAAGGCCGTGGTCGATCGACTCAACCAACTGAAGGTCAATGATCGGTTCGACCAGCAGAAGGTTCATTGAGCAGCACCCGGCAGAAGTACTTGATGTAGCAGCAGCCACAAAAACTGCCACAGGGCTGCTGAAGCGAATTGGCAGGTCAATGCAAGTGATTGAAAAATATGGTGAGCGCGGAAGGAATCGAACCTTCAACCTACTGATTAAGAGTCAGTTGCTCTGCCAGTTGAGCTACGCGCCCCGAGACTCGGGAGTTCCCGCTCGTGCAGCACGCGGGCATCAGGGCTCTTGGCACCGGGAGCTGCCAAAGATATTACGGTGATTAATTGCAGGTCCCAACAATGAATATAACATAGCACTCCCCTCGTCCGGCTTGCCGACTACAGGCGAATTGTGCGGATCAAGGCTGTCATTCTCTGTGACACTGGGAATGGTTGCGGAAGAGGACACATCCTCTAAGCACTGACTCAGAATGCGAGCTCAGCCGCTAATCTGCAGCCATCTCGGCGGGCTGCTGCTCATATTGCCCGCGCAGCTGTGCTTCGAGGGCAGCCAGCTGTGCTTCGATGTCCTCCTCTGCTTTGCGCTTCTTGATGATCTCCTCGCGATAGCGCCGCAGGAAGTAGTCGATGGTCTCGACACGGATTCGGATCGAGCCGGTTGGCTTGTTTTCGTCCAGGTCTTTGAAGCAGAAGTACGGCGTGCCGGATTTCTCGATGATTCCTTCGACCACTCCGTAGATTGGCGCGTCGTGGCCGCACTTAAAGCTGGAAATTTCGAGGGCCACGAGATTGGGATGCCGCGCCGTGAACTTCGCCGCCCAAACTTTGTGGTTGGTGCTGCACGAGTAAGAATTCTTCCAGGCGTCGGTGATGTCCAGCGGGCTGGAGATCAATCCCGCCCGGACCTCTTCGCCAAACAGCCGCTCCAGCATGTCTTCATCCAGCGGCAGCGTGTTCTGCGAAAAGATCGGGTAACCTAATTTCTGGAACTCGTCCATGATCTCGTGATTCAGGCCTGGATCGTGGTGATATGGCCGGCCGAGCATCACGATGCCGATGCGGTCTTCGCGCTCCAGTTGATCGAGCACTTGCCGCGCACGGCGGCGAATGCCGGTTTCGTAATCCGTCAAACACTGATAGCCAACCTCAACCGCGCGGTCATTTTCTTCTTCCGAGAGGCCCAAAATCGGCTGCCAGGCCTGCAGCATTTGATAGGCAAACAGTTTTCTGTCGGCGAAATTCAGGATTGGATCCAGGTACTTCACATTGTGCTCGGCGAAAACGTCATTTTCCTTGGTAAAAGCGGCTTTCACCGTTTCCGGTGTTGCAGTCACGGTGGGGCAGGCATTCGCGCCTACGATCTTCACCAGAGGAGAAGTGAGAACGTCGTACATCGGGAAAAAGACCACGTTCAGCGGCTTCTTGCGGTGCTTTTCCTGGATCAGGTTATAGACGTGCGAAATTCCGATCTTCGCCGGGAAACAGGGGTCAATGGCGCCGCGGCTCGCACCTGCGCGGTAGAGTTCTGAGCTGGTGTAATCAGAGTAGATGATGTTTTCGGGTTGTATACCGAGGCTCTCAAGATATCCGTTGAACAGCGGCGCGTAGGTGTAAATGTTCAGCACGCGGGGTATGCCGATGCGGACGTTCTTGCGATTCTGCATCAGGGCGATGCGCTCCTTCGCCGCTTTGCTCCACGTGCGCGTGGGCAGCGGGTCCGCCACACTCTTTGGATTGGTCGGGCGAAAGACCTCTTTCGAGGCCATGTCAACGAAGTTGGGATGCGAGTCTTTGAGCTTATCCAGGCCCTTTTTGATTTCCTTCATCTCGCTGACGTCTTCGACCGTGCCCTTTTCGCATGTAGCAATGATCAGCCGCTGCTCACCCTGCATTAATGGAACTTTCGTGACCTTCGCGATAGGCACGAAATTCTGAGGTTCCGCGGGTTTCTCCGTACGAATATCGATGAACGTGCGCAGGCAATTATTCTTGCAGAAATTGCAGCGAGTTTGTTCATTACGCGTGGTGCGGTACTCGATCTTGCGGACGGCATCCAGCCCAACGAACGTGGTCTGCAAACCGTTCTGCCATAGCCGCAGCGATTCCTGCGCCGCGCCGATGGCTCCGGACTCGCCGCAATGCTCGTGGACGATGATCTCCGGCTTTTTGCCCGCAGCCCGGAAGCTGTTGCGGATAAAATCCACCTCCGCCTTGACTACAGCAAGGTTGTTCTGCGTCCCGCCCTGCAGCACAAAACGTGAACCGAGAGCGGCAAGGTTCGGAATACTGGCAACGTAAAGAAAGACGTTCTTTGGCAAAACTGCAGCCAGGCCCGCCAAAATTTCTTCCGCCCTCCAGCCCTGGCGCTGGAAATTCACGATGTCAGATTGCATGAACACAGCGCAGCCATAACCGAAAACCGGCATCGCTTGCGCCGAGAACGCCAGATCGGAGTATTGCTCAACTGACAGCCCAAAACCTTCCGCCGTAGATTGCAGGAAATAGCCATTACCTGCCGAGCACTGGGTGTTCAGCTTGAAGTCTTTTACGCGGCCGTTGTGCAGGACGATCAGCTTAATATCCTGTCCTCCGACATCAACGATGACATGGGGATCGTCGTAGAACTTGAGCGCCGATTCCGTGTGAGCTACGGTTTCCACCAACGCTACGTCCGCTTTGAGCACGTCTTTCAGGATGTCTTTTGCATATCCGGTAGTTCCCACCCCGAGAACTTCCATCCGCGCATTCTGTGCTTCCACCTGCTTGCGCAGGTTCTCGAACATCTCGATCGTGTCCTGAATAGGGTTGCCATTCGAGAGCTGATAGGACTTGCAAAGGATGTCGCCGCTCTCGTTCAGCAAGACAGCCTTCGTGGAGGTGGAACCACCGTCGATTCCAACAAATCCCGCCACAGTAGTGCCGCTTTGGAAGTTGGCCGGCACGAATTTCTTGCGACGGTAGGCCTGCTTGAACGCTTCCAGCTCGGGCTGATCTTTGATGAGACCACCCGCACCAGACTTGGCCTTCTCTTCTTGCCGACCGTACTCGATGTAATGAACCAGTTGATCGTAGCCGCGATAGCAGCCCACGCAGTCATCTTCAGCTTTGCCGAATTCGATTGACCCCAGCGCGGCGAAGTACTGCGCATTCTGCGGGACTTTAATCATGTCCTCGGGTTTGGACCCGGCAGGAACTTCAACTTTGCGCTCCTGCCACATGCGCGGGATATTCGCCTGCCACGCTTCCCGCATTCCTTTAATGAAAGTATTCGGCCCGCCCAGCAGCAGTACATGCGGCCGTAAAGTATGCCCGCGCGTAAGAACGCTTAGGTTCTGCAGAATGATGGCTTCAAATAGAGAGGCCATGAGTTCATCCGGCGGCGTCCCGACTTTTTGCAGGCTGTTAATATCGGTTTCAGCAAAGACACCGCACTTCCCTGCTACTTTGTGCAACTTGATGTTGTGATATCCCTGCTCTGCGAGTTCCTCGACTGGGATCTTCAGCTTGGCATTGATTTTGTCAATGACCGCGCCCGTACCTCCGGCGCACTTGTCATTCATGGAAGGAATCTTCTTCTTGCGGCCGGACTCGTTGTCATCCTTGAACACGATGATCTTCGCGTCCTGCCCGCCCAGTTCGATCACCGAATACACTTCGGGATGGAGCTTCTCGACCGCCAACGACACAGCTGTCACTTCCTGCACGAACTTCGCGCCAATCTGCTCGGCAATCGAGCCGCCGCCCGAGCCGGTCAAAAACATGCGCGTGTTATGGCGGCTGATGCCGACGTCGCCTTCCATTCTCTTCAGGAATTCGAGGGTCTTCTCCGGCTGCTTGGTTTCATGCCGCTGGTAATCCCGCCAGAGAATCTCGTCCGTGGCCGCGTTGATAACTACAGCTTTCACCGTGGTCGAACCGACATCCAGTCCAACCATGAATTTATAGTCTCGATCATTACCGTGCGCCTGATGCTCGTGCATTTCTCCCTCTCTGCGTAACTGAGAACTAGGAACTGACAACCGAGAACTGGTTTTATCTGTCCGAAGAACCGGGAACCACCAAAACCCAGTGGTCAGTTCCCGGTTCTCCGTTCTCAGTCGCCGCCTGCAGCCTGCGGAATTGCCACTCCCGGCACGCGCGCTTTCTTCCAGAAGCGCGTGTCCTTGTCGATGCGATCGCTCACATGCAGGATGAACTGCGCCGCGGTGCCCGCAACTCCTTCGCGATGTGGCACGTGATAGAACGGCCGCTTCAGCTCCGGATGCTCCGCAATGTACTCGCGGATCTGCGCCATGGTCTTGCCGGTGGACTTCAGGCATTGTTCGAATTCGCCCTTGGCTTTCACCTTGGCTTCGCCGAGCGCCATCTGCACGCGGCTGTGGGCGTTGACTTCACCTTCACCCGAGGTCTCGATCGGCAGGAAGATCATGTCTTTGAATTTGTTAATTACGGCGGACTGTACGCCGTCCGATTGCGATGACGGCATGCAGCCGAACGGTTTCAGCGCCAGCACCATGTGGCAGAGCTTGTGCACCGTGTAGTACACATTCTTGCCGACTTCCAAGTGCCCTTCACCGCCACGAGCAAACTGGTTATAGAAAGGATGTGCCATCTCCGCCAGCTCCTCCTGCGGGACCAGCTGATGGGTGATTCCGCCGAGGTGCTTGATCACGCGATGGTAGAAGTAGTTCCACGTCATCTGCCCGAAGCCGATCCCCCATAGTTTCTTGCGCAACCCGATGTAGTTGGCGAACTGCTTCTTGAGTTCGTACCACTCGGCGTTGCGATATGGCTGGTTCACCGGCCACTTGGCGATGGCATGAGCTTTCGCCTGATACATCAAGTACGCAACCCAAGTCGCAATTGGCTCAACCACCACCTGCGCCCCTTCGCGCTCCAGGAACTCGAACATATGGAAGTTGCCGTCGCCTTCTGTGATTTGCGCCCAGAATTCGCCGGTGATCTTCACCACAGGCTTTACCTTGGTCCGGTCAACTTCGATGGAATTCATCCGGTCACGGGCCGTGTGCAGGGCGTTGAGGTAATCCTTGCCCCACATATGTTCGTGCCACTTGCCGAACACGTTCGCCATGTTGCGAAGAACTTTATTGTTCTTGAATTTCGGCTTTGCCCAGTTTGGCGCCCGTTCTTCAATTTCGAACGACTTCCGATTTCTCAGGTCTTCGCACAGGCCATCCACCATTTCGCGGAACACGCGATCCGTCTCGCCGGCGTTCGTCTCGAACGGACGAATCTGATAAATCAGGTCATTGATCACGTCGCCCAGGTGCATGGCGTTGAGCATGCCGAAGCCGAAGTCAATCGTGAACTTCAGGCCCGGCTCGCCCGAAGCGGCCTTGATCCCGTCGCTATCTTTAAAGAGGAGCACGCGGAAGCCATCGAACCCGGCGTTCTGCAGCGCAAAGCGGTATTCCGCCTCGTACATGCCAAAGCGGCACGGCCCGCATGATCCCGCAGTAAAGAAGACGTAATTGTCCAGAATTTGCTGCCGTGGAATGCCTTCCTTTTCCAGGAATTGCAAGTACTGCACCAGGTTCCCGACAGTAAAGTACGTCGGATTGCACTGGCCGTTATTGCCATATTCCTTGCCCGTCTGGAACGCGGCGACATTCGGCACAGGCAGCTTCTCGCAGCGATAGCCGCATCCCTGGAAGACGGCGCGAATCAGATCCTCGTGCTTCCAGGTAAATCCGCCAAATAAAATTGTGACCTTGCTGCGCTCCTCGGCGGTGAAGGCTCGCTCCACCGGACGATGGAAATGTTTCGGCTCATCAAGCCCTGCAATCTTGCGCAGTCTGGCCCGCTCGGCCTCCAGGCGCTGTCTGATTTCTTCATCTTTTTCGATTTGAACGAGATTCGTCGCCATTATCTTCCTCCGGCGTGGGATGTGATGGATTTTTGCAGAACTAAGCGGAAGGCCGGACGGCCCGCTCGATATGATTGGCTGGGACACAGTACTCGCCGGGAGCCTGAGCGGGAACTCAAGCTCAAAGACTTTAGCGAGACATCACGACGCATCCCAACTCCTTCGAGCTTAGCAAGGAGTGTCGATGTCTTACGCTGCAGAGAATCCGTCTGGCGACGAACTTCCACGCGCCGGATGAGAGCGAAACTGCTGACAGCGAAAAAGTCTAGGCTGTCCTCAATCTGAGCTTCTGAACCAAACTCAACGAAGCCCAAACAAAACTGCCGGCTAGATTTGCAATCCCCGCCAGCTACTCTGAAAATCCGGTTGATCTTGCATCTTTGTAGCAGAAGCAAGTGTTCTGATTCAAGCCACGGACCACGGGTTGATTAGCAAATAAATCGATAAGGGTAATTCGTCGGGACATCGTGCGAGACGCAACAGATTAAATCATTAATGAAAATGTGGAATATAGGTTAACTTATTAAAGCATTTCTTTAGCTTCTCCGCGCCTCGAAATAAATAACTTACCGTAAGGATTTTTTCCGTTTGAATCCGCTGATTATCCTTTGGCGGCAAGAAAACGGCTACATATAATGCTTCCCGCATCAATCAGCGGTCAGAACACAAACCCGTTTTCAAGGGAGCATCATGGAGCACTCACACGAGTCGTTTTCTGCGCAGAACAAAATTTCTGCCGACGTCAGCAACCGAGTAATTGATCGGCGAAACTTCCTCCAGAAAGCAGCGGTCGCAGGCGCTGCTGCACTCGCCTTACCACGCGACTCCCGTGCCGACGAAACCGATCTCAAGCCCATCCTGGCGGAAATCGAGAAGCGTCACGATGAAGCTATAGAACGTCTCCAGCGCTGGATCAGGCAGCCCTCGATTGCTGCCGAGAACCGCGGCGTGAACGAGGGTTGCGAACTCACCATGCAACTCCTCCGCGATGCCGGCTTCGGTGCCGTCACCAAGGTGCCCACCGATGGCCAGCCCGGCATATTCGCCACGCTCGATGCAGGCGCTCCGCGTACCCTCGGCATGTACTTTATGTATGACGTGAAGCAGGTCGACCCCGCCGAGTGGTCGTCACCGCCATGGGATGCCGGGCTTGTCGACAAGCCCGGCATGGGAAAAGTTGTTATGGGCCGTGGTGCCGTAAATCAAAAAGGCCCGGAGGCCACGTTTCTTGCTGCATTACACGCGTTTCGCGGCGCTGGCCGCAAGCTTCCCGTCAACCTGGTGCTCGTGGCCGAAGGCGAAGAGGAGATCGGTTCTCCACACTTTCCCCAGATCGTCCGCCGGCCGGAGGTTATCGCCGCTCTGCGCCACTGTTCGGGAGTTTTCATGCCGTCGGCGGAACAGGAGCTCGATGGCAAAGTCACAATGACTCTGGGCGCAAAGGGCGTGATTGAGGTCGAGCTGGTTTCCAGCGGCGAGCGTTGGGGACGCGGCCCTCGGAAAGACGTGCACTCCAGTACCAAAGCCATGCTCGACAGCCCGGCCTGGCATCTGGTCGAAGCCCTCGTGACTCTTGTCTCTCCTGATGGCAATACTCCGGCAATCGAAGGCTTCGCCGACAAAGCTCGCCCGCTTTCCGACGCCGAAAAGAAAATGATCGCCGAAGCGGCGCGTCGGCTCGACGAGAACGTCCACAAGAAGCAACTCGGCGTCGAGCACTGGGTGCACGATGTGAGCTACCGGGAGGCGCTCGAATTGCTCCAGTCCCGCCCAACCGTAAATATCGAGGGACTGGTAGGCGGCTACACGGGCCCAGGCGGCAAAACTATCCTGCCGCACCGAGCCGCCGCCAAGCTAGACCTGCGGCTCGTGCCTGACATGAAAGCTGACGAAGCACTCGCTGCCCTCAAAGCGCACCTTGCCAAGCACGGCTTCAGCGACATCGAAGTAAAGATGACGGGCGGCTACGACCCCAACAGCACGCTCGCCAATGCTGCTCTCATCCGCGCACAGACTGCCGTCTACAAGCGAGGCGGCATCGATCCCATTGTCCTGCCTCGCAGCGCAGGCTCGTGGCCCGGATACGTGTTCA